>JAISIB010000003.1 GCA_031262265.1 Prevotellaceae bacterium | reverse complement strand
CGTTGCGTTGCCGAAAGACATCGAATGGCATTTTATCGGCACCTTGCAAACGAATAAAATCAAATATATCTTGCCGTTCGTATCGCTGATTCAGTCTGTCGACTCGTATCGCTTGTTGGAAGAAATCAATCGACAGGCGGCCAAAGAAAACCGAACGATAGCCTGTCTATTGCAGCTACATATTGCAACTGAGGAGACTAAGCATGGTTTTACGCCGGCTGAGTGTAAGCAGATGCTGACTGAGGGTGCGTGGCGACGGTTGAAAAACATCCAACTATGCGGGATGATGGGCATGGCGACGTTCACGGAGAATCAAGAACAGGTGGAAGGTGAATTTCGCGCTTTGAAACATTTCTTTGATGAAGTGAAGCGGACGTATTTTGCGCAAGATGCTGCGTTTTGTGAGCTTTCTATTGGTATGTCCGATGATTATTCGTTGGCTATTCGTCAAGGAAGTACGATGGTGCGCATCGGGACGAAGCTATTTGGCGACAGGAACATATAATAAAACTCGAAAAATATGATCAACTTAGAAACTACATTTGCCGGACTGACGCTAAAAAATCCAATTATTGTTAGTAGTTCGGGATTGACAAGTACGCCGGAGAAAAATAAGTATCTGGCGGATGCGGGCGTAGGAGCGATTGTTCTGAAATCATTGTATGAAGAACAGATTGCGCTCGAATTGGGACAAATGCATACCGCAGCGGGCTACTATCCCGAAGGTGGCGAGTATTTGGAAGCGGCGGTGCGTAATACGCAGGTTACCGAATATCTGCAACTTATCAGGGAAACGAAGAACTCGTGTCACATACCGATCATAGCCAGTATCAACTGTTACAATGATGATGAGTGGGTGGCATGCGCCAATGCGGTAGAAGCAGCCGGTGCAGATGCGCTGGAAATAAATATCCTTGCTTTGCAAACGGCGAAGGATTATAGCTACGGTTCATTTGAGCAACAGCACATAGATATACTGCAAAAGATTCGTCAACACACGCGTATTCCTATAATCATGAAGTTGGGGCGCAATTTGACCAATCCTGTTTCGCTGATCAACCAATTATATGCCGGCGGCGCACAAGGCGTGGTGCTGTTCAACCGTTCATATCAACCGGACATTAACGTGGAAACGTTAGAAGTAACTCAGCGCGCTGCCATATTTACGACGCCGGCGTTACTAAGCGAGTCGCTACGGTGGGTAGGAATCAGTTCTGCTACGATTAGCGGCATTGATTATGCCGTTTCGGGCGGTGTGCATTCGGGAGAGGATGTCGTAAAGTCTATTTTGGCAGGCGCAAATGCTGTGGAGATGTGTAGTGCGATTTACCAGAACGGCGGAGAATACGTTTGTTATATATTGCAATTTGTCTCCGAATGGATGATAAAACACGGAATGAAGCGTATCTCGGATTTTCGAGCGATGCTCAACATGAAAGATCCGGCTGCCGCTACGGTCTACGAGCGTATGCAGTTCATGCGTTACTATGATAAGTACGAATGAGCAAGGCTTATGATGAGACGCTACAATATTTGTATGCGTGTTATCCCGTTTATCAACAGATAGGGGATAGTGCCTATAAAGAGGGATTGGGAAATTCGGAGGCACTTGACTCCTATTTTCATCATCCGCATCGAAACTATAAAACGATTCATGTGGGCGGTACGAATGGCAAAGGAAGCGTATCGCACACATTGGCAGCAATTCTTCAAGTAGCAGGTTATCAGGTGGGGCTGTACACGTCTCCGCATTTGCTTGATTTCAGTGAGCGAATTCGAGTGAACGGGCATCCGATTGAGGAATCTTATGTGATTGATTTCACCGCCAAAAATCGTTTTTTCTTTGAGTCCTTGCAACCGTCGTTCTTCGAATTGACAACGGCTATGGCGTTCGCCTATTTTGCCGACCGGAAAGTAGACGTTGCGGTGATAGAAGTTGGCTTAGGCGGGCGGCTTGATTGTACTAATCTTATCTTGCCCGATCTGAGCGTTATTACGAGTATTAGTAAAGACCATACCAAACTATTAGGTAACCGTCTGGCAGATATTGCGCGCGAGAAAGCCGGTATTATCAAACCGTTTACGCCGGTCGTGTTAGGAACTATTTCTGATACCGAAGGCGTCGATGAGCACAAGGAAGCCTTGCGGACTATCTTACAAACGGCGATTTCCAAATCTGCGCCGTTGATAGAGGCGCGGGCGAACTGTTCGTCGGCATTTACGGGTATTTCTTACGAAGTTGCCGAATCTCTAACGATCGGTAGTCAGTGTCAAAAATCTAACGCCGAGGTTATTGAGGCGGCATTGTCGGTCTTGGCGATACAACGTTACCATATTACGACCAAAAATGTGGATGAAGGGGTGCGCAGGGTGTGTGAACTGACCGGATTGCGCGGTCGTTGGGAAATATTGCAGCACGATCCGTTGGTAATCTGCGACATCGCGCACAACGAAGACGGCATTCAGAATGTCGTGTCAACGCTTCGAACCTATTCGTACGCTCGTCTTCATATCGTGATAGGAGTTGCGGAAGATAAGGATGTCGGAGCTATTCTGTCTCAGCTGCCTGATGACGCGATTTACTATTTTACGCAAGCGAGCGTCGTTCGTGCGTTACCGGCCAAAGCATTGCAGTCGCTCGCCAAAGGATACGCGAAGATTGGAGAAGCGTATTCATCCGTAGAAGATGCTTTCTACGCCGCAAAAAAAGCTGCCGACCCGACAGATCTAATCTTCATCGGCGGCAGCAATTTTGTGGTAGCTGATTTATTGCGTGAGGTTTATCCTACTTCGCGAAGCTGACTGAACGAGTTTCCCGAATTACCGTGATTTTCACTTGTCCCGGATAAGTCATCTCGTCTTGTATCTTCTTGGCAATCTCGCCCGATAAACTTTCTGTTTGTTGGTCGTCAATCTTATCGGCACCTACGATTACGCGCAATTCGCGACCTGCTTGTATGGCGTATGTTTTCGTAACGCCCGGGTAAGACATGGCCAATTGTTCCAAATCATTCAATCGTTTGATGTACGCTTCGACAATTTCGCGGCGTGCGCCGGGGCGTGCGCCGGAGATTGCGTCGCATACTTGTACGATAGGTGCTAAGAGACTCGTCATTTCTACCTCGTCGTGGTGCGCGCCGATGGCGTTGCAAATATCCGGTTTCTCTTTGTACTTCTCTGCGATCTTCATGCCATACAGTGCGTGCGGCAGTTCGGGTTCATCGTCGGGTACTTTACCGATGTCGTGCAACAATCCCGCACGTTTGGCTTTTTTGGGATTCAATCCCAATTCCGAAGCCATAATCGCGCACAAGTTAGCGGTTTCGCGCGCATGTTGCAACAGGTTCTGGCCATAAGAAGAACGGTACTTCATCTTACCGATAATACGAATCAGTTCGGGATGTAACCCGTGAATGCCCAGATCAATCGTAGTACGCTTGCCGGTTTCCACGATTTCTTCCTCCACCTGCTTTCGTACCTTAGCCACAACCTCTTCGATGCGGGCGGGGTGGATACGTCCGTCCGTTACCAATTGGTGTAGTGCCAGCCGTGCTATTTCTCTTCGCACGGGGTCAAACGCGGAGAGCACGATGGCCTCAGGTGTGTCGTCTACGACTATTTCTACGCCCGTCGCCGCTTCGAGTGCGCGAATATTGCGCCCTTCCCGTCCGATGATACGCCCTTTCATTTCATCGGACTCAATATGAAAGACAGTCACGGAGTTTTCGATCGCGGTTTCTGTGGCTACGCGTTGAATAGACTGTACGACTATACGCTTGGCCTCTTTATTTGCCGCCAGTTTCGCCTCGTCCATGATGTCATTGATGTACGATTGTGCCGCAGTTTTGGCTTCTTCTTTTAAGGATTCTACCAATCTTTCTCGCGCTTCATCCGCCGAAATGCCTGCGATGGCTTCTAATCTGACGATCTCTTCCTGTTGCAGTTTCTCCAACTCTTCCTTTTTGCGATCAATGACTGTCAGCTGGGCTTCCAGATTCTCGCGAATGGCGTCCGCTTCGGCGCGTTTCCTGTTTAGGTCGTCGCCGCGCTGATTGATCGCCAGCTCGCGTTGTTTCAGTCGGTTCTCCGTCTGTTGCAGCCGCTGGTTTCGTTGGGCAACTTCCTTTTCGAGTTCAGCTTTCTTATTTAGGAATTTCTCCTTTACTTCCAGCAACTTCGTTTTCTTTATATTTTCGGATTCCGTCTCGGCCTCTTGCATCTTGGCCTTGAATTGTTGTTTCAATACGTAACGGAAAATCGAAAATCCGATGCCGGCTCCGACGAGTAGGCATGCGATAGATGTTATTAGTACTATCATTTCTGTACAAAGTGGTTTTAATGGTTATAAAAAACGCACTACGAGATATTCGTATATGCTTCGTACGAATATGCTTGCAGTGCGCGGTATATTTCTCTAAGTTTCTTATCGGGCGTTTACTTTTGCAAGCCTTCCTCCTCGATAAAGTTGCTTAGGTTTTGAATGCTATTTGCTAATTGTTGGTTCTCTTGTCGAGCTTCCAGCAAGGCAATAGTGGTTTCCAGCAGCCCCATTGCCAATATCTCTTCGTTCGAGTGTTTCGCAAATCTCTCTCGATAAGGTTTGAGCGTCTTATTAGCTTTGTCGGCGGCTTCTCGTATGATTTTCTCGTCTTCGTATCGAGTCTTCATCGGGATATATACGTCGCTCACCCACACGTTGACCACCGTTTGCTTATCGCTCATACATTTATCTATTCTGTCTTTGCCTTACTCACACCAAGCAATGCAATGCATTCATTGACCTCACGCACCAATCTTGATAATCTCTGTTTAGTAGCCTTAATGTCAGTCTCCTTTCCATTGATTGTCAATGTCATTTTCAGGTTAGAATAGTCTCTATGTAACACTTGTAAGCGATCGTTCAGGCGGTTTATTTCTTTTTGTTGCGCTTGTATGATCTCCTCCAATCTTTGTTTTTCGCGTTTCAAGGTATTTTGTTCTTCTATCAGTTGCCTGGTTTTGAATTTCAAAATATCTATTGCGTTGTTCTCCATATTGCTATTCAACCTAAATTGCAGACAAAATTACGATTAAAGCCTTGAGTAGAAAAACATTTTGGCAATTTTTTACTGTTTCGGCCTGTTTTTCTACGATGTGACGGTGAAAACGAATTATCAAAGCGCGAAAATTAATTATCGAAGGGAGAAAATAAAATATCCGGCTTTGATATTTTGCGCAGATACTATCTTGTCAATCGCGCTACTTGCGTAATGTTTTATACGAGAGGATATGTATCGTAATACCTATGGCGATGGCGCATAGCACCCCTTTTAGCCACCAGCTGTGGGCGACAGCGAAGATGCAGTAGCCCATGGTTGCCCACATGAGTGTGAGGGATATGATTTTGGCGCGTAACGGTATCGCTTTGTACTCACGAAAATTGCGGATGTAAGCACCTAAGTGACGGTGGCCGAGTAGCCAATTATATAATCTTTCGGACGAACGGCAATAAAGAGCGGCAGTGAGCAAAAGAAACGGGGTAGTGGGTAGTAGCGGCAAGAAGATGCCGATGATACCCAACCCCAAACTGATAGTCCCCAATACGACAAGGACAATTTTCATTTAGCTTCCGACTTTTGTTCCTTTTTTCGGTTGCGCGCCTCCTTTTTAGCGAGTAAGATGATATGGAATGCGTATTCTGTCATCCATGCCTCCGAATATCCGAGGCGTTCCTTATAGGTGCGTAACTGCGCCGCCGTTTTATGAACATCGTCCTTCTTCCACACAGTCTTGGTGGCAATGTCATGAATAGTCTTTTCTGTGGCCGCAAACAAGGTCTTTCCGAATCTCGCCGGTATACGCATTTGCCATTGCATCAGATTTCCGAGTAGCATCATCAATGAATTGGAGAAATCCTGATACATATATAAGTAGGGTTGTACGTCTTGTTGTCGTTTGCAGTTTTTCTTGATGGAAGCATCTATTTCTTTGAAAAATTGGTCGGTCATCTCGTAGTCTTCTATCAGCATCTTACGCGAACGAGATCGTTCGGCCAGTCCCAGTTTGCCGCCTTGCGTGGGAATTTTGAACATGCGTTTGAATTGTGCAACGTCAGGTACCATATTTATATTTGTGATTCCTAAATTGGCAGCCAGTACCGATTGGAAATATACACGGGTCAATGAGGAAAAATCCTCTGCATTTCCCACCCGGCTCGTAGCTGATTTTTTCTTTCCGAAGAAGTTGGATAATAGGCTCATAATATGTTGAAATTTGAATTATACGCCGCAAAAATACAAAATAAGGGGGTGTAAGCAGTCAAAAAGGGGATTATTTTAGTCCAAAATCACTTTTTAGAAAAAAAACGCTAAGATATTTTTTGAACGTTAGTTAAAAGTGAATACATTTGCCCCATATTTAACCCAATGTATAATAATAGTATTTGTTATGAAAGAATTAGTATCAAAAGTGAGTGAACTGTACAAAGAATTCAGTACAGATGCCAACCTTCAGGTTGAAAAAGGTAACAAAGCTGCCGGAACACGTGCTCGTAAAGCCTCTTTGGAGATTGAGAAACTGATGAAACAATTCAGAAAAGAATCCATAGCTGCTGCCAAGTAAGAAGCTCACGAAAACACAAGGAGAAAGCCGACTACGCAGGGTAGCCGGCTTTTTTGTTGCCTTGGTGAGTGGATTATGCGGCTTTGTTATGAAAATATCATCGTATCTTATGGCCATAAGCGAGTATGATATTGAAAGCCGAGCGTATCCGGTCGAAAAATCACGGTCGCTAATGGAAATATTAAATAGAATTCATACAAATTAAAACATAGAAAATATACGTGGGTTTAGATATGTTAAAATTTGGTTATGGCTACGATTGAACCCGCCTTTTTCGCGTTCCGCAACTTTCTTGCCGATATTTCTATGGACGTATGTAATATGTTGATTATCATAGTATCTGATACTTTTCAGGCGTTTCCTTATATCTAAATTGTTGTTAGTGTATAATGCACTGAAAGTCATGAATTTCTTGGTTTTCCTTTTTGGGCGGAGATTGCGGGCGGTGATTGTTTCTGAGATTTTTTTGGCAACTTTGCAAACCGATAAGAGGATATAACAACCTCTTTTTTGATTTTAGCTTTTTCACTAATTGTGTGTTGTGAATACGATGGTAACAACTGATGAGTCCGGTAGGATATGGAACGAGTGTCTGCGCATTATTAGAGACAACGTTACACCTACGACGTTCGATTGCTGGTTCGCCAAGATCTCTGTATTGAAACTGGAAGGGAAAACCCTGACAGTGCACGTACCGAGTCAGTTCTTCTATGAATATTTGGAAGAACATTATGCGGATTTGCTGCAACGGACGCTTTATAAGGTTGTCGGTGAAGAGGCTGAGTTGATGTATCACGTACAAGTGGTGGACGGCACAGGCGGAACGACCGCTTATCCGCAGCAGCCTTTACCTATTCCCAACGGAACGCAAGCTTTGGGAAACAGATCTCCGAAGACGCTGGTAGATGCCGTGGTGGCCGTGCCTGATTTGGATTCACAACTTAATTCCAAATATACGTTTGAAAACTTCATTGCCGGAGATAGCAATAAGCTCTCGCGCAGCGTGGCTGAGAGTGTTGCGCAAAGTCCGGCGGCTACCGCGTTCAACCCGTTATTTATACACGGAGTGTCGGGCGTTGGTAAAACCCACTTATGCAATGCTATCGGTAATCGAGTCAAAACGTTGCATCCGCACCTGAGGGTATTGTACGTTTCTGCGCACTTGTTCGGCACACAATACCGGGATGCTGTCATCAATAACCGGCAAAATGACTTTATTCACTTCTATCAGCAGATAGACGTCCTGATTATTGATGACGTGCAGGAGTGGGCGGGGCATACGAAAACGCAAAATACGTTTTTCCACATATTTAATCACCTGCATCAAAACCGTAAGCAACTTATCTTGGCTTCTGATCGTCCGCCCTTCGAATTGCAAGGAATGGAAGAACGTTTGATTACACGTTTTAAGTGGGGGATGGTAGCCGAATTGGAACGCCCGTCGGCAGAACTGCGTAAAGATATTCTGCACAATAAGATTCGGCGCGACGGACTTGACTTCCCCGAAGACGTGATTGCCTATGTTGCGGAGAACGTAACCAACAGTGTGCGGGATTTGGAGGGCGTTATTATCTCTCTAATGGCACATTCTACCATATATAATACGGATATAAATTTAGCACTGGCTCAACAGGTGATTGCGCGCAACGTGAAGCGTGCACCGCAGGCGGCTGTGACGGTAGATACTATTCTTGATACGGTTTGCTCCTATTTTAATGTTTCTCCGGTCATTGTTCAGAGTAAGAACAGAAAGCGGGAAACGGTGGAGGCACGGCAAATAGCCATGTACTTGGCTCGTAAGCATACGGAAAACTCCTCCGGACAAATCGGAAAACTAATCGGACGCCGCGATCATGCCACCGTATTGCACGCTTTCAAGGTGGTGCAACAACAATTAGAGGTCAGTCACTCTTTCCGCTCAACACTTTCCGAGATCGAAGAAGCCCTGCTGGCGTAGAGTTTGGATCAAGTTCTCCGATATGCGTTCGTTATCCAAACGAGCGTAGCGTACGTTGGTAAAAACTTGCGCGAGCGTTTCTTTATTATTTTCTGCTATGAATTTTTGGCTCTCCGGTAGTGATTCTTTGTAAGTATAAGCTGCGCGGATCTCTTCGGGCGTATAGTCATAATAACGTTCGTTATGAATAAGGGATTTGGCCGGAAGACGATCAGCTTGTTCGGGATGTTCATCCGGATAGCCGATGGTGATCGTCGTGACCGGAAATACCAAGCGCGGCAACTGCAAGGTTTCAATGATCTCCTGCGGGTTGTACGTCGTCGTCCCCAAATAGCAAATTCCCAGCCCTGCCTCTTCGGCCAGCATGCAAAATGTTTGCGCCACGATTAGCGTATCCATCGCCGCATTCATAAACGATTGAAAATTCTCGTATCCCGGTTCGGCGTTGCTTTGTCGGCACCACAAACTGAACCGATGAAAGTCGGCGCAGAAAGTCAGTACGGCCGGCGCCGTACGAATGGCCGTTTGATGATAATGGGCGGGAGATAGCGCAGCGATACGCTCCTTGTCGGTAGATACGACAATGCTGTAAAGTTGCATGTTGCCGGTGGTAGAAGCTCTAAAAGATTGTGCCAGCAGATCGTTTAATAGTTCCACGGGCACCGGTTGTGTCGTGTAGTGGCGAATAGTACGCCTCTCGTTCAGTGATTTCATTTGGAATGTCTTTGTTTATCATCCAAAGATACGGCTTTCTCCTTGAAATAACAAAGCCGGTCATTAAAATTTCAAAGTAAGTTATTGAAATAAGCCGGTATGATAATGAAACAACCTCGTAGCTGATTTTTGTTTGCCGGTTTGAGATTTTTTCGATATATCTTCGTGCGTATGTTTTTCGTTTCAGAAAACCAAATATTATGATGAGTTTTCATTTTTGGTAAACTTCTTGTTGTGATTAAAACCACAATTAACTGATTATCAATTGTTGTTTGCTTTCTTTTGGAGAACTCTAATTTTTAACATACTTATTTTATTGTTTTTATTTGGTAGGAAGATAAAATGTTTTTAGCTTTGCAGCACACAATTACTGAAAGAAGATAAAGAATCTAACTTAACTTTGTGCTAATGCGAGTAGAACAATTATTTTATTAACAATAAACTCTGAAATCGACAAACGACTGTGGAACAGAAAACATTTACGTATGACGAAGCCTACGAAGCATCATTGAGATACTTTCAGGGCGATGAATTGGCTGCGCGTGTTTGGGTGAGCAAATACGCGGTGAAAGATTCCTTTGGCCATATCTATGAAAAAACGCCGGAGGATATGCATTGGAGACTTGCAAACGAGGTGGCGCGCATCGAAGCTAAGTATCCGAATCCGCTTAGTGCACGCGAGTTGTTCGATTTATTTGATCATTTCAAATATATCGTGCCGCAAGGAAGTCCGATGACAGGTATCGGAAATGACTATCAAGTGGCGTCACTCTCCAATTGTTTTGTGATAGGCGTGGACGGTCTGGCCGATTCTTACGGTGCGATTATTAAAATTGACGAAGAACAGGTGCAACTAATGAAGCGTCGTGGCGGAGTAGGGCATGATTTGTCGCATATTCGCCCCAAAGGTTCGCCCGTGAAGAACTCGGCATTAACCTCAACAGGTATTGTTCCGTTTATGGAACGATACTCTAATTCGACGCGCGAAGTAGCGCAAGACGGGCGACGCGGTGCGCTCATGTTGAGCGTATCTATTAAACATCCGGACTCGGAGTCGTTTATCGATGCGAAGATGACGGAGGGAAAAGTGACCGGAGCAAATGTTTCCGTGAAGTTGGACGATGAATTTATGCGTGCCGCTATCGAAGGACGTACTTATCGGCAACGATATCCGATAGATGCAACCGTGCCACGTATGGAAAAGGAAATAGATGCTTCGGCACTGTGGCGTAAAATCGTGCACAACGCTTGGAAATCGGCCGAGCCGGGTGTACTATTCTGGGATACTATCATACGAGAGTCGGTACCTGATTGTTATGCCGACTTAGGATATCGTACGGTGTCAACCAATCCGTGCGGAGAGATACCGCTTTGTCCGTACGACTCCTGTCGTTTGTTGGCGATCAACCTCTATTCGTACGTGGTTAATCCTTTCAAATCTGACGCTTACTTTGATTTTGATCTGTTTCATAGGCACGTCTCGTTGGCACAACGTATCATGGATGATATTATTGACTTGGAATTGGAGAAGATAGAGCGCATCCTCGCAAAGATAAACGAAGATCCCGAAGAAGCGGAGACGAAACGTACCGAACGTATCTTGTGGGAGAAAATATATAAGAAAAGTGCGCAAGGCAGGCGTACCGGCGTCGGCATTACGGCCGAAGGCGATATGATTGCAGCACTTGGTTTGCGCTACGGTACGGAAGAGGCGACGACATTCGCAGAGCGAGTACAGAAAACCGTTGCATTGTGTGCCTATCGTTCATCAGTCGAAATGGCCAAAGAACGCGGTGCTTTTGAGATCTACGACGCAGAGCGCGAATCCGCCAATCCCTTTATCAATCGCATACGCGAAGCCGATGAGGAGTTGTATGAGTTAATGCAAAAACACGGTCGGCGCAACATCGCTTGTCTGACCATTGCGCCGACAGGTACTACCAGCTTGATGACGCAAACGACGTCGGGCATCGAACCTGTCTTTTTACCCGTCTATACTCGTCGCCGGAAAGTAAATCCGAACGATACGCAGGTAAGAATTGACTATGTAGATTCAACAGGAGATGCGTTCGAGGAGTACACTGTCTTTCATCATAAGTTTGTTACGTGGATGGAAGCCAACGGATATAATCCGGCAAAGCTTTATACGTCTGAGGAAATCAAGGAAATGGTAAAGAAATCCCCGTATTATATGGCAACGTCAAATGATGTGGACTGGTTGATGAAAGTTAAGATGCAGGGACGCGTGCAAAAGTGGGTAGATCACTCCATTAGCGTTACGATCAATTTACCGGCCGACGTAGATGAGGAACTTGTCAACCGTTTGTACGTAGAAGCGTGGCAATCGGGCTGCAAAGGATGTACAGTTTACCGTGACGGTTCGCGTTCGGGCGTACTATTGGCTACTACGAAAGACGAAAAAGAAGAATTGCCGCTTTGTAAACATCCCGAAGTCGTTGAAGTTCGTCCGAAGACCTTGGAAGCCGACGTCGTCCGCTTTCAAAACAATCGCGAGAAGTGGGTGGCTTTTGTCGGTTTGCTTGATGGACATCCGTATGAGATATTTACCGGTTTGCAGGACGATGAAGAAGGAATTTTACTCCCGAAAAATGTGACGCGCGGTAAAATCATTAAGAATATCGACGAAGAAACCGGAACGAAACGTTACGATTTTCAGTTCCAGAATAAGCGCGGTTACAAAACGACTATCGAAGGACTGTCGGAGAAGTTCAATAAAGAGTATTGGAACTATGCGAAATTGATTTCGGGCGTGCTACGTTGGCGAATGCCGATTGAGCAGGTCGTCAAGTTGGTCGGTTCGCTTCAGTTGGACAGCGAAAGTATCAATACGTGGAAGAACGGTGTGGAGCGTGCTCTGAAAAAGTACGTGGAAGACGGCGTTTCCGCTAAGGGCAAATGCCCGAATTGCGGCAATGAAACGCTCGTGTTCCAAGAGGGATGCCTCACGTGCAAAACTTGCGGTGCTTCACGTTGCGGATAATCGTTACGATGACAATTAAGGTGAAAGGAAACGTTCCCGTATAGGAGCGTTTCCTTTTTATTTGGTCACAGGAGACAGGCGTCTACGATAGTCTAACTATTTTTCAAGAAGCCGTCAATCAATTCTTTGAGCCTGCTCAGCGAATAAGGTTTGGTGATGATTTCACTGCATCCCGCATGAAAAGCTTGCTGTTGCTCGGTGTAGTAAGCATGCTCCGTAATGGCAATAATCGGCGTATTGGGTGCTATCATCCTTATTCTTTCGATTACTGCCGTACCGCTTACTTTGGAGAGGCGCATACTAACGAGCAATAAGTCGGCTTGTTCGTATAGATAATGTTCGATGGCGTCTTCACCGTCCTTAGCCCATACGAGATCATATTCTTTGCTTAGTTTGGATGTTATGTTGGAAAATTCCTTTTCGGAGCTTTCTGCAACTATGATTTTCTTTCTTTTCTCGGGCGTGCCGTTCAGTAGCGACATATCACTCAGGTGCAATCGCACGGCAAACGTACTTCCTTTTCCTTCTTCTGAGGATACTTCGATTTTCCCACCCAATCGTTCGGCAATGTGTTTGCAGATAGGTAATCCTAAGCCGGTGCCTTGCGTAAACTCATTGAGCTTCTCAAAACGGTTGAAGATGATAGCCAATTTTTCTTTGGGGATACCGCATCCCGTGTCGCGGACATAGAGATGCACCCAGTTATCTTCTCGCCTATATCCTAATGTGATAGATCCTTCTTTTGTGTTTTTGATTGCGTTCGACATGAAATTAGAAACAATCTGCACCAATCGGTTTCCGTCCGAGTAGATAGAGAGTTCTTCGGGGATTTCTGTGCGCAATTCTATCTGTGCCGGTATTTTTAGTCGTTGTACCGCGTCTACGTCTCGAATGAGTTTGGCTA
Source organism: Prevotellaceae bacterium (assembly GCA_031262265.1). GTDB lineage: Bacteria > Bacteroidota > Bacteroidia > Bacteroidales > Bacteroidaceae > JAISIB01. The sequence continues at coordinate 3,241 of JAISIB010000003.1, read as the reverse complement.
AGTTCACGGTTTCAAAATGCATTTCTTCTTTACCGGCCTCAATACGTGATAGGTCGAGAATATCATCAATCAGTTGCAAAAGCAAACCGCAATTCTTGTGGATGATATTCAGATAGTCTTCTCTTTCTGCCGGGTCGTCCGTTAGCGAAACAATTTCCGAGAATCCTATGATGGCGTTGAGCGGCGTTCGGATTTCATGGCTCATACTGGCCAGAAAGATGTTCTTCATCCGGTCGGCTTCCTCTGCTTTGCGTTTGGCCTCAATCAGTTCTTTGGATCGGCGAACGCGTTCGCTGATGTCGTGTATCAGTGCCAGCACTTTGGTACGACTGAATGGCGTCAAGCGTGCTTGAAAATAATATGTTTGCCCTTCTGCGTCCAGTGCGTACTCTATTTCCGTCACTCGCTGTTCGAGCAAAGTAGAACGTATGCTGTTGATATATAGCTCGCTGACTTCCGGAGAATAAATATTGCGTGCGTCCACTCCGCGTAATTCGTCGACAGGGTGGAGTAGCTCGGAGTGGGGCGATTTGATGACTTCGATGATGTGGAAATCATCGTCGAATATGAACATGAAGTCGGGTAGTGCGGCGATTATCTTACTATTGTAGTCGGCCAAGTGAGCAATTTGTCGCTCTTTCTTCCGCTTCTCCGTGACATTGATGGAGTAGGCAATAATCTCATTAAGCGTGCCGTTCTTCCCATGTAGTAGGAAATGATCCTCCGTCCATATAATTTCGCCGTTTACTCCAAGGTAACGATACGACAACTGTGCCGATTCGGTCTCGGTGTGAAGCAGTTCTTCGAAGAACTGCTTATAGCGCGGTAAATCTTCGGGGTGGATAAACTGATAGGATTCCTCTATGTCCGTGAAATAGACTCCGATCTTGTCTAATCCGAGGATTCGGAAGTAATCGTTCGAGAAATAACACGTATTTGTCTGTATGTCATATTCCCAAATGGCAATCTGGTGTACCGTGAGCACGGCAGTGAGTTTGCGAATATCTTCGGCCGATGTTCTGGCGTCTTTGATCCGCTCGTAAAAGCTGCTTTCTATGACCATACGCGATGTGTGTAAGTGGATTTCTTGGTACGATGCAACGACTTGAAGGTGCGTACAGAACGAATGTAATGTAAGAGTGTCTCCATCTGAGTAGGATATTAATGGTAATCTGCTGCAAATATACGAATTACAATAGGAAAATAGATTTTCCGACTAAGAAAAATATCTTTGCGGGGAAGATAATTGCATAAGATACGAGGAAAATAGCTTAACAAACGCGCATATATTCCGCGCATAATTATAAGAATTGTAAAAAACGGAGTTGTTGTTTGCAAAAGCACTAACTTTGTAGCCAAACCGCAAAGGATATAAATATGCCGAACAGGAGAACGTTCATATACTTTTTACTCCCTTTTTTTTGCACCCCGATTTTTGCTCAAATCAAAGGCGTGGTGACCGATTCCATTACCAATGAGCCTATTTTATACGCTTCCGTTTATTATGCCGGCACAGAAATCGGAACTTCGTCGGGTTTGGACGGCAGTTTCACCGTATCGTATCATCCCGAGCATAAGGCATTGACGATTTCGGCCGTTGGCTATGTGACAGAGGTCATTCCGATTACGGCGCAGATGGCACGTACGTTGAATATTCGTTTAAAACCGAATGATACCATGCTCAGCGAGGTAGTGGTGCGCCCGCGTCGCGAACGCTACTCACGTCGTAATAATCCGGCCGTCGATTTTATGCGTAACGTCATTGCGCATAAGCAGCATTTTGAATTGGAGGAGAACGATTATTACCGCTACGACAAGTATCAGAAGATGAAAACTTCTCTGAACGATATGACGCGGGAGAAATTGAAGCGCGGGGCGTACAAAAACATTCCGTTCCTCGAACAATACCTCGAACCTTCGCCCAGACAAGATGATACGACGTTTATCTTGCCTATATCCATTCAGGAGACAGCTTCGGAAGTGCTTTATCGGAAACGTCCCGAAAGCAAAAAAACAGTCATTACGGGTATGCTTTCCAACGGGATAGACGAACTAATGTCTACGGGCGACATGCTGGGTACCATACTTGATGATGTTTTCAAAACCGTTAATATCCATAACAACAGTATCGATTTGATGCACTCGCGCTTCGTGAGTCCAATTGCGGACGAGGCAATTAGTTTTTATCATTTCTTCTTGATGGATACCATTTACGTGGATACGGATTTGTGCGTGCACTTGACTTTTGTGCCTGCCAACTCACAAGACTTCGGTTTCACGGGACATTTGTACGTAGTCAACGATTCTTCGTATGCCGTGAAGCGTTGTACGATGAACCTTCCGCGTCGAACGGGCGTCAACTATGTGAATCGTTTGAGCCTCGCTCAGGAGTTTGAGCAGTTGCCGAATGGAAAATGGGTGGTGACGGACGATGATATGAGCGTGGAACTGTATCTGGCGAAGCAGCTGCAAGGAGTATTGGTTGAGCGAACTACGAAATATTCGAATTATTCGTTCGAACCGTTTGAGAGTCCTGCGTTCCGCGCCAAGGGTGAAACGATAAAACAGACGGATATACTGATAAAGAGCGATGAATTCTGGGCGCAAGCGCGACAAGTTCCGTTGACGAAGACTGAAAGTCGGATGGATCTCTTTATTAATCAATTGACGCAGATACCCGGTTTCCGTATGGTTGTTTTTTGGTTGAAAGCGCTAATAGAAAATCACATCGAGACAGGAACTCCGCCCGATAAGCCAAGTAAATTTGATTTTGGCCCTATCAATACGGCCATTACGAGCAATGCCGTAGACGGTTTGCGCCTGCGCGTGAGCGGTAAGACAACGGCTAAGCTCAATCCGAACTGGTTTTTGAACGGTTACGGAGCATACGGATTCCGCGATAAAAAATGGAAGTACGAAGGGGAACTAACTTATGCTTTCCACAAACAAGAGTTTTTTCCGTGGGAATTTCCGCGCAATTACCTCTCGTTTACGCATCGCTACGACGTGATGTCGCCGATGGACAAGTTCCTAACGACAGATAAGGACAACGTGTTCGTGGCACTCAAAGCTACGTCGGACGACCAGATGTCTTACATTCGTGAGAGCGTGCTCAAATACGAGGTGGAGAACAACGCCGGCGTCGGGTTCGAGGTTTCTGCTAAGTTGCGCAACGATACGCCGGCGGGCAAGTTGCAATATCTTCGCAACGATGCGGACGAGACTTTGGTTCCCGACATCT
>JAISIB010000210.1 GCA_031262265.1 Prevotellaceae bacterium | reverse complement strand
ATTCCGACGGTAGATGACGAAACGCGCAACGCGCTGCTGGAACGTTACCACGCAGAAGGATTGCAGCGGCTCGTAGACGAACTGCGTTTGCTCGACCCTGCGTATTACGACATCGTCGATCAGCGAAATCCCAAGCGCGTCATCCACGCATTGGAAATTTGCTACATGACCGGACGTACTTACTCCTCGTTCCGACAAAGGCAACCGAAGCCGCGACCGTTCCGCCTGCTGAAAATAGGACTTACGCGTCCGCGCGAAGAGCTATACGAACGTATCAACAAGCGCGTAGATGAGATGATGTCCGAAGGATTGTTGGACGAAGCCCGACGCGTATATCCGCTGCGCCGGTTCAATTCCCTGAACACCGTCGGTTATAAAGAATTGTTCCGATACTTGGACGGAGAGTGGGCACTGGATTTTGCCGTCGAGAAAATCAAACAAAACACGCGCATCTACGCTCGTAAACAAATGACATGGTTTCGACGCGACACGAGTATTCGTTGGTTTCATCCCGACGAACGCGAGGCTATTCGGCAATACGTGTCGGAGGCATGCGGTACGTCCTAAGTCAACTATTCGACTTGCGGGTATATCTGACGTATGAGCGTCGTCGTCCAATCATGCGTGAAAGTTTGCATTTCTTCGCCGGTAAACGTCTTTCCTGTATGCCATTCTTCCAATCGTTTGCCTATTGCTACGAATATGGGGGCTTCATATACACTCAACTGCTTCATGTAGCCTTTCCCGTCCGGCGTCCACAACAATTCCCAACGGAAGTATTTGTCGGTTCCCATGCCCTGATGATATGAGAACACTCGATTGCGCAACTTCATGACCTTATCGCCCACCGGCGCGGCTTTCAAGTTCGGATCGCGTACCAAGTTAGCAGTCAGATGCTTGTCCGCTCCTTTCAGCCACACGGGCACCGCCACACTAACGGGCGCATAGCCCAACGCCGTCCACATCGTTGTCAATTCGGGATTCTCGCTCGGCTTCACGCCTTGTATAACAACCGAGCTTCCGGTACTTGCTCGTGGAATGAAGTCCTGATCAACGAACCATCCGCTCCCTTGCGGACGATTGTAGTCGCCCGACCGCAGATCGACGCCCAGTATGGGATTCTCAAATGAGCGTGCGCAATCGTTAAATATCCATTGCGGCGTCAACTCGCCCATAGCCGAGGCGCGCATAAATTTCTGTTCGGCTGTCATAAAACGCACGTATCCCGCACCGGCATTTACCTCGCCGGCAAACGAAAAGTTCGTGCGCACGATATATCCGTATGGTGCGACCGCCGGATCATTCGCATCGTAAAACGTGTACTTGTAATAATCCACTTCGAACATCGCTGCGCCGCCGCGCGCATCGATTACGCCGATGTTGGCCTCTATGTAACTGGGCTTGGCCAGCGTGTCCAGAAAATGTTTGAAGTCGTCCACCGTGGCACACACTGCCAACGCTCGACACAGTATCCGCCCGTTGGCAGCCCCGCGTTCTTCATCGCCTTGCAGCTTCACGAGGTTGTACGATTGCGTATTCATAATCGAGAAACCGGCTTCATTGGTACCGATCCATACCTCATTCGGATTTTCTTCCACAGCATTCACGATCGCGATGAAGGCATATTTCTCGCCTTTGAAGTATTTGACACTATTAGCCAAGTAGTCCGTATCGCGATTCTTCCAGAGCAACGGACGACCGTCGGGCGTCACTTTCCCCGACACGACGGCTGCAGTGCAGGCAAAGGCCTCCGACGTCACAAGGACAAGCAGCGCGCCGACAATGATTCGTATGAGTTTCATATATTAGTATTTGAGTACCACATCTTTCCCGCAAAGGTAGCTACAATCGGAAGATATGCAATTTTCCTATGAAGATATTTTTATAAGATACGAAGATATTTTGACAAGATACGCAGATAATTTACTTTTCTCGTTAATTATGTTACCGAATTCAGCCACATTTTCTAACTTGCGCCCCATAACGACTGAAAGAAACGTACCGTATGAAAAAACTCTACCTATTCTGTCTGATAACCGCTTTGCTGACTGCTTGTAGCGGGAATCAGCCGGCTGCGACGGGTTTCTGGAAAGACAAACCCATAGTGGCCAAACGAGTAACGGTCGGCACGGATACCGTCACGGTGTACAATCCCGACCAAGTAACCGACACGGTCAACATGCCGTTGAGCGAAATCATCACCGACTTGGACGTCGTTCGACTGGACGACATGAGTCGCGACGCCTTCATAGGCACCGAAGCACTGATAACCGTCAGTGAGAAGTATATCGGCGTATATAATCAAACAAGCCATCGGTATCAGCTGTATAACCGCGAAGGAACGTATCTCCAAGACGTATCTGCGCGCGGGCAAGGACCCTACGAATTTGCGATGGCTATCTATGATAGCTATATCGACGATGCCGGAATGGTCTATCTCATGCCGTGGATGGACAAAAAATTGATCGCCTACGATATTCAAAAGGATCAATACCGAGCGATACCGCTAACGTACCAAACGACCAAAGCCTATTTCAAGGTGGATACGGCCAAACAGCAAATCACGGTGCTCAACCTTCCGTTCGCGCCGACCTCCATCGCCGTCTGGGTACAGGATTTCGAGGGAAACCTCATTCAAGAACTTCCGGCCGGACATTTCTCCACTCCGTCGCCCGATTACAGCAACGAGCTGATAAGTAATTTCTCTACCGATGCGACGGACGTATCTTTGTTCACTGTTACGGAAGAACCTGTCGTAGATTCTTTGTATCACTATGACGCGACGGAGAATCGACTCGCCCCCGTATTTTCTTTATATCCGCAGAAAAAGGGCTTTAACTACCGCCCGTGGTTCATAGAATTACCGGATTATTACTTGGCAAAGTTCTATAAGCCAAATGAACCCTACAAAACGGTATTGGTCAACAAGGAAAACCTGAGAGGGTTCTATGCGAATTTCCAATTGGACATGCTGGGCGGACTGCTAAGCACGAATAGCCCGGCGTTCATGAGAGGTTACTACATAGACAACCGAGAACCGATGTGGTTGAAGGAAGATTTGGAAACGATATTGGCCACCGAAACGATAGACGACGCCCTGCGTACGCGTTTGGAGGGTCTGGCAAAATCACTCAACGACAATTCAAACAACGTGCTCCTCATCGGGAAGCTAAGACAGAAAGGAGAGGCAGCATTCGAGGGAGATGTGGAGTTTTACGAGACAAAGGGGCAAAAATCGCCGGCAAAAGCCCAAACGACTCAACCGAACAACAAGCCCGACAAAGCAGATACCGAAGAATCCGAAACGGATATAGCATTTATTACGCCATGGCTAAACAAAGAAGCCATTGAATATTTCCGAACTAACAATCGTTATAAGGATTGGGACAGCGCAGACAAGAAGACCGCTTATATGCGCTGCGTCGTTGAGCAAGATGGTACCGTCTCCAAAGCGGAATTGCTAAAAGGTACCGGAAATGAGGACTTAGATAAGGAGGCTGTGCGATTAATGCAGGGTATACCGAAAGTTACTCCGGGTCGCGATAAAAACAACCAGCCTATTAGAGTCCAGAACATGATATTCTATGTACATTTCCCTCCTATATATGATGATTAATGCATAAGTAGATTGAACAACCGATACACAGTACGTAAGTACTAAGCTTATTACTAACATACGAACGTAGAAAGGGGCAGATACTGAGTATCTGCCCCTTCTTCTTTACCTATTGAAAAAATCTTCCCGCCAAGCAGCAATGGTTGTAGGCTCGCTACGAACCGGAAACATTGAGTTTCTTCGTCAGGCGAATGTCCGCAGACGAAGCACCCACCATCAAATTGACAGCACCGCTCTCGGTCACGAACGCTTCTTTTGACATATCCCAATAAGCCAAGTCTTCGGCCGTCAGTTCAAAGGAGACGGTTTTCGTTTGGCCGGCAGGTATCATCACGCGCTCGAAGCCTTTTAGTTGTTTGATCGGACGCTTTTCCACTTTTGAACCCGGATAGGAAACGTAGAGCTGCACTACTTCTTCTCCGTCGCGCGCGCCGGTGTTTTTCACTTGTACGCTGACCGTCACAGGTGCTGAAGGATTGAGCGTAGAAGCAGACACCTTCATGCCCGAATAGGCGAACTTCGTATAACTAAGTCCGTAGCCGAACGGATAAAGGGGCGCCGTCTTCGCATACATGTAAGTACGGCCGTTCGTAATGTCGTAATCCATCATCGGCGGGAGATCTGTGATATCTTTCACCCATGTTTGCGTCGTACGACCCGCAGGATTGAAATCGCCGAACAAGACGTCTGCCAATCCGTTACCCAGCTCTTGACTATTGTTCGTCAGATGTACGATGGCCGGCAAATGTGCTTGTGACCAGTTGATAGCAAACGGGAAGCTGCTCACCAGTGTGAGGATTGTATTCGGATTTGCTTTGAATACCTGCTTCACCAAATCTTCTTGTTCCAGCGACAACGCTTTGCGATCGACGGCTTCGCGACCGTCGCTCGGCACGGGCGATACTTTCCAACGGGCGTCGGTACCATATACGTGATTGCCTACGCAAACGATAACCACGTCGGCCTTAGCAGCGGCAATCGTTGCCTCGTCCATGCGGTCGTTGGGCGCATAATACACTTTCACGTCCTTGCCGACGGCATTGCGGATACCATCCAATATAGTCACCCGATACGGAGGTTCGCCGCTGTACCAGTCGAGCAGTATCTCGTCGGCACGAGGTCCGATGACGGCGATAGATTTGATTTTGTTCTTGTCAAGCGGCAAGGTGTTCTTCTCGTTTTTCAGCAAGACCACCGACTTGGCAGTGACCAAACGGACAAACTCTTGTACTTCCTTCGTCGTCCAAGGCGCGATCGTATCCGTAACGCCGATATTACCGTAAGGAGTCTTAGACTGATTGCCATCCAGCAAGCCAAGTTTCAACGCCACATAGAAATTTCCCCAAATAGCCTTGTCGATATCCGCTTCCGTCAACAAGCCTTTGGCCAGCGCATCGTAGATAAAGGGTTTCCACGCACCAAGAAATTGTCCGACCGTAGCTTTCACTACCGCCGCCGCGCCTGCCGTCATATTCGGATAGGCTTTGTGCGAATTTACCAACAGGTCTAACGCACCGCCGTCGGTACAGATAATTCCTTTCATCCCCCACTCCTCACGCAATTTAAGGAAGAGCGGATTAGAAGTCATGGGCACGCCGTTCCAAGCATTGTAGGAAGCCATGAAAGCTTGCGAGCCTCCCTCTTCGATACCCTTGCGGAACGGATAGGCATAGTACTCTTGGAACAGCCGCTCGTTGAAATTGGACGAAGTCGAGTCGCGTCCGTCTTCATTGCTGTTTGCCAGGAAATGTTTCATCAAGGATGCCGACTTCCAATACTTCGGATTGTCGCCTTGCAAGCCTTTTACGAATTCCACCACCAGCTCGGAGACTAAGTACGGGTCTTCTCCGAAACTTTCCTCAGTACGTCCCCAACGCGGGTCACGCGCTAAATCGGCATTCGGAGCACGCATCACCATGCCGCCCTGCAAGAGCTTTTCATTTTGCGTGTAGAAACGGATCTCGGTGCCTTCGATGTCGGCCACCCGACGAATCAACGCTCTATCCCACGTTTCGCCCAGTCCGTAGGCCTGTGGGAAAATCGTCGTCGGCCAACCGGTATTCACGCGTTGACCGTTCACCATACGCGCGCCTCCCCAACCGCCGGGGCCACCCAGTGCCATACCGTGCAAACCTTCGGACTGCCCGGTATTGCGTACGCCCAAACGGGGAATGCCTAAGTTCGTTCCCAGCGCATTGACCTTTTCGTCCAATGTCATCAGGGACAAAAGATTATTTACCCGTTCGTCGTCGCTCAACGCCGTATTCTGAAACGGATAAACATACTGTTGGGCAGAAACAGAAAGCACCGCCCCAACTAAACACACGATAAGTAATGATATTCTTCTCATGGTAGTACTGTTTTTTTGGTATTACGTTGCAAAAATAAGCAATGCTTCGCACAAATCTTACTACGAACCGAAATTATCTTCCCTTGTTTTTCAATTTTCGAGGTATCTTATCGGAAAAAGCGGGTGAGTTATTGCGCATTCAAACGTTTTTATCTTTATATTTGCCCACATCATACCGAAAACGATGAATACGATTCGACGCATAGGCCGCTTCTATATAGAAGGTTTCCGCAGTATGACGCTGGGACGCACGCTTTGGTTCATTATCCTACTGAAGCTATTCATCATGTTTGCCGTCCTGAAAATATTTTTCTTCCCCAGCTTCCTAAGTTCACGTCCCGACGATCTTACCAAAGATCAATTTGTGGCCGGCGAACTGGTGGAACGCTCGCAGAACGATTCCGACACATATAAAATCAGACAAAATGATAGAGACTATTGACACTACGATGATTGATTGGGCGCGTGCGCAATTTGCACTAACCGCCATGTATCATTGGGTTTTCGTGCCGCTAACGCTCGGCTTAGCTGTCATCATGGGCATCATGGAAACCGTTTATTACAAGACCGGCGATGAATTTTGGAAGCGTAGTGCTCAATTCTGGATGAAACTTTTCGGTATCAACTTCGCCGTCGGGGTTGCCACGGGCTTGATCTTGGAATTTCAGTTCGGTACTAATTGGAGCAACTACTCATGGATTGTAGGCGACATATTCGGTGCGCCGCTGGCCATCGAAGGAATTGTGGCGTTCTTTATGGAAGCGACGTTTATCGCCGTAATGTTCTTTGGCTGGAATAAGGTCGGAAAAGGTTTTCATTTGGCCTCGACGTGGCTAACCGGCTTGGGCGCGACCATTTCCGCGTGGTGGATTCTCGTAGCTAACGCGTGGATGCAATATCCGATAGGAATGGAATTCAATCCCGACACGGTTCGTTTTGAAATGGTCGAAGGTTCTTTTCTGGCGGTAGCCACTTCTCCGATGGCGGTCAATAAGTTTTTTCATACCGTACTTTCCGGATGGGTACTCGGGGCTATCTTCGTAGTCGGAGTGAGTTGCTGGTTTCTATGGAAAGG
>JAISIB010000205.1 GCA_031262265.1 Prevotellaceae bacterium | reverse complement strand
TACCCAAGCCGTCACGGCGTGTCAGTACCGTACCGTCTACTTCCACTTCGCCCTCTATCAAGAACAAATAGACGCCCATCGCGGGCAAGTGCATGCGGTATTCAATGTCACGGCCGGCTTCCACCTCGCCCAACGAGAACCACGTATCTTGCTGCATTTTGGCGGGAGCCGTCCCGTCGGGTGCGACGATGGTGGCCAGTTCGTTCTTTTTCAGGAACGGACGTATGTCGTAGTCTTGATAGGCAGGCTGCTTATTTTCTCGATTGGGCATCACCCAAATTTGTAGGAACTCCACCGGCTCCGTTTGGCTGCCGTTCATCTCACTATGGAAGATACCCGTTCCGGCACTCATGGTCTGAATGTCTCCGGGCTGCACCGTACGATTGTTATTGATGCTATCACCATGTTGCAAGACGCCTTTCAACGGAATGGAGATGATTTCCATATTTTTGTGCGGATGGCGGCCAAATCCTTCGCCCGGAGCGACGCGATCGTCGTTCAGTACGCGCAGTGCGCCGAAGCTCATCCGTCGCGGATCGTAATAGCGATCAAAACTAAACGTATGTCGGCTATCAAGCCAGTCATACAATGAACGTCCGCGCGTGTCGGCTTTGTGTAATACAGTTTTCATAACAGGTTGTCCTTTCTTATATAATATATATACTGTGAGAACTTGTTGCCGGCTTGGGCAAAGCTCTCATTGTCTGTACAAATCTCGTGCAAATACTGTGCCAAACTTATATTGTTGACGGAAAAGTACTATCTTTGCGCCGATTTCAGTACAAATGAAGACAATTTAAATCAAGGAGTATGAAAAGAAACATCCTTTTATCTATTTTAGTGGCAACAGCAATCGCTCCCTCCTTTGCCGGAGGCATCCTGACACACACGAACCAGTCCATTCAATTCTTACGCATGATTGCGCGCGGCGCAACGGTAGATGTGGACGGCGTGTACTACAATCCCGCCGGACTAGCTTTCTTGGAAGACGGTACCTACCTGTCTTTGAATATTCAGAGTGCTTATCAAACGCGTTCCATCAGTTCGCAATTCGCCTTGTTTCCCTTAGCAGGAGATGCTACGCGTAATTATAAGGCAAACGTCAACGCGCCGGTGTTGCCGAGCGTGTTTGCCGTCTACAAAACCAACAATTGGGCTTTCTCGGGCAGCTTTGCCGTGATAGGCGGCGGCGGGAAAGCTGATTTTAAGACGGGACTTCCGATGTTCGACAAACTGACAATGAGTACTTTGGCCGCTTATAATATTATGCCGAACGCTTATGAGTTGAACAGCGCCGTAGAGGGATCGCAATATGCCTTTGGCGTACAACTCGGAGCCAGTTACCGCTTATCGGATAGCTTTGCCGTATTTGGCGGAGCGCGTATCGATTATATGCAAGCTGGGTACAACGGTTTCATTCGTGCGACGCTCCATTCCAATCCGAATGCTACGCCGATGGACTTGGGCTTGGATGTGAAGCAGAGCACTTGGGGCGTGACGCCGATTCTGGGCGTGGATATGCAATTCGGCAATCTGAACGCGAGCGTGAAGTATGAGTTTAAGACGAGTGCCACGTTTACTAACAAGACGTTGCTCTCGGGTGAATCTTCCAGCGACCCGACCTTGCAAGGAACCTTGATGGCCGCCGGATTCGGCGACGGCGCGAAAGTTCCCAATGACATTCCGGCACTGTTGCAAGTGGCTGCGGGCTATGAGTTCCTACCCAATTTGCGCGCCGGCATAGAATATCATCATTTCTACGACCGAAAGGCCGGTATGGGCGCCGCTCACAAGGAGCAATACCTGACCGGTGGTACGAATGAATACCTCGGCGGCGTGGAGTGGGACATCAACGATCGTTTCACCGTGAGTGGCGGTTATCAGAAAACCGATTACGGTTTGTCCGACGAGTTTCAGAGCGACCTCAGCTTTTCATTGGATTCGTACAGCATCGGATTGGGCGGCGCCATCCGCTTAAATGAAAGTTTGCGCCTCAACGTGGCGTATTTCTGGACGACTTACGATGATTACGTCAACGATGCGACGGCCAATGGCGTTACCAACGTTGATACGTACAGTCGCACGAACAAAGTATTCGGTATCGGAATCGATTATACGTTCTAATAAATAACGTACCCCATAGTAAAAGGCAAGCCGTTCGGCTTGCCTTTTTTTGTGCCCGCATAGTTGCTCCGACAACTTACGAGCTTATGCAAATACCTCCCTCGCTCGTTGCAATACCCTCGTCAGTCCTTGAAACGACAAAGCCGGAGAATGCTACGACCAATGAACTTGTGTTTTTTGCAGGTTGGATGATTTTTCCGGCAGTTTTCCAAAACATTTTCTCTGCCTTTTACGTTTATGGAGTGCATGAAAACATAAACATTACATACTAACTTAACAATTATGCAGATTAAAAGGACTTATTTTCAAACAGCGGGCTACATGATAGCCGCACTGTTATTGGCAACATCTTGTGAGATGAAAAATTTGTACGACCCCGAGTATAACCAAGAAGCTCCGTCGGTCGTGCCGTTTACGACTACCCAACCGGTAGAAATTAGCATGGGCGTTGATTTGACGCGTGGGCTGGTGACAGCATACAATCTCTACACTGAGAACCCATTGGATGAAAACGGCGAGCTACGGACTGATTTGCAAACCGTAGGCGGCGGCATTTTTGTGGCAGGCGTATCGCCTCACCAGAAATTCGTATTGCCGGCGTACGCCAAGGATTTGTATATGTACTCATACAATAGATTCTTCCCGCAAGTGATGCAGGCGTCTATCACTAATGGACAAGCCGTATTTGCTCCGACCTACGAAGCAGATACGCGTACCATCGGCGAAGGCGAATCGGGCGTCTCGGGAGCAGATACGGGCATTGATACATATATCGTGGATCAGGCAACGGGTTTGACCGATAGTTATGACATAGCGAACCCTGATTCGATACAAATGATTCCTTTTGAGGTACGGAATGCCATTAGTCAGGAGTTTCTCGAACGAGATAGAGGCTATCAGGTACCCGATACTTATAAGCAGGATGCAACGTTGGAAATTTTGAGCGACAACAAGGGCAACGGCGTACGTATTTTCATTTCCGCGGCTTTCTCGGAAGGCCAATACGCCAACGCGATGAATTATGTGGTCGTTCCTGCCGACAAGAACATAGATACGATGACGAAAGCAGAGATTCAAGCGTTGGAAGTATTCAATGTATTGTCGTACGCCAGCGTAATCGGCAATGGAAACGGCACGCAGGCGCGGCCTGACGGACTGACGCCGGGTAAATATGTACAGTTGAAATACCGCAATGAAGAGGGTAATCTGGTAGATACTTTCCCCGTAGGCGTGAAAGTCGTGTGGGTACTGAAAAGTAACTGCTTCGATCGCTCGACAGGTACGATAGGAAATGATATATTGAGCGAGTTTGCTACGGAATGGGTCTTCTCGGAATCGCGTTGGAATACACTGTTCTATCCGCTTAATGGCTATGACGGCAAGAAGTCCATTTATTTTTCTGCTGCCGACAACAACGGAGGAGTACACACGTTCTTTGGTATGGACGACACGCACTCCAATGCGTGGGACAACGATTGTAACGATATTATCTTCAGTATTATTGTAGATCCGGCAGACGCATTGACGCCTCCGCCAACGATTCCCGAACCCAAGCCCGTAACACATACGGTTTCCAGAGAAGGCGTGTTGGCTTTTGAAGACCAATGGCCGATGAAGGGTGACTATGATATGAACGACGTGGTGGTAGAATACAATTCGGCGATTACTTATGTGTACGATTCCAATACGCAAGAATTAGCAGACGCTACGATACAGAAAATCGTGGATACGTGGTCGTTCGTTCACAACGGCGCAACGTTCGACAACACTTTTTCGTACAAAGTAAATATAGACCCTGCGTATATAAGCAGCGTGACGATTGGCGAAACACCGGAGACGGTGATACCCGACGGCGATGGATTCATCATCAACGTGGTAGAAAACGTGAAAGATATTATTCCGATATTTACATCTCCGGCAGAACCGATCACTTATACCGTGACGATGATATTCGCCAACAATACGTTTAAGCAAAACGACTTGGCAGATGAGTTAGCGCCTTACAATCCGTTCATTCGCCCGACGAATCCGAACATACCGTCCGACGGTATCGAAGTACACGTGCCTTTCTATGCGCCTACCGAAGGCATGGATACCGCATTGTTCGGTACGTTTGACGACTGCTCCGAACCGAGTAAAGGTATCTACTTCGTAAGTACGGAAGACAATAATTATCCGTTCGCTTTGCACCTGTCCGGTATTAAAAACGGGGCATGGGCGATACCGGACGAATCCGTATTGATCAGCGACTTCTATCCCGGATTTGACGAATGGGTAGCGGGTGGTTGCAGTGACGTAGCGGCAGACTGGTATCTGCACAATGAGGAATAAACATTACGCAATGAATAAAATAAGAAAGCGTGTCGTGAAAACGGCGCGCTTTCTTGTTTTATTATCAAAGCATCTCGTGAGATTTTCATACGAGGAAAAAACGACGCGTTCGTCGCTGCATAGATTACGGAATTATTTCTTTAATTCCTTGTATAATCTTGTGATTTGCTCTACTTTTGTAGCGCGAACAGCAAAATTGCGGGAAATAATTTAGAAACATTCAATAATTAAAACTTAATCATTTATGTGGTTATTTACTTCATCTGTGGGAAGGAAAGTGGTCATGAGCGTGACCGGTCTCGCCCTCATTTTGTTTATTACCTTTCACATGGCGATGAATCTGGTAGCGATATTCAGTGCCGAGGGATACAACATGGTTTGTGAATTTCTGGGTGCCAATTGGTATGCGCTGGTAGCGACGGTGGCCTTGGCGGGTTTGGTTTTCATCCACTTTGCGTATGCTTTCTGGCTCACGTGGCTCAATCGTCAAGCACGCGGAAACCAACGTTATGCCGTTACGTCCAAGCCGAAAGCGGTGGAATGGGCGTCGCAGAACATGTTCGTGCTCGGACTGATTGTCATACTGGGATTGCTCCTGCACTTGTTCAACTTTTGGTTCAACATGCAGTTCGCAGAAATCATGCACAAAGATTTGGTGGATATGGGCGGCGGCGCACTGATAGCTCCGCACGACGGAGCGGCTTTCATCGCCTACACGTTCAGTAAGGTTTGGTATGTCGTACTCTACTTGGTTTGGCTTTGCGCGTTGTGGTTCCACTTGACGCACGGGTTCTGGAGCGCATTGCAAACGTTGGGATGGAACAATCAAATCTGGATAGAACGCTGGCGCGTGATTTCGTACGTTTATTCCTCTATTATCATCGGAGGATTTGCGCTCGTGGTCGTATGGTTCTATGTTAAATCATTGCTCTAACGACAAATAATTCAATCAAGCAATATTAGATTCATCAAAGATATTATGACAAAAATAGATTCTAAGATTCCCGAAGGCGCATTGGCCGAAAAGTGGAGCAATTATAAGGCGCACCAGAAATTGGTGAATCCGGCCAACAAACGCCGGTTGGATATTATCGTAGTGGGAACGGGTCTGGCCGGCGCATCGGCTGCCGCTTCGCTGGGCGAGATGGGTTTCAACGTGCTGAACTTCTGTATTCAGGATTCCCCGCGTCGGGCGCACTCGATTGCGGCGCAAGGTGGTATCAACGCGGCCAAAAACTATCAGAACGACGGCGACTCTGTCTATCGCCTATTCTACGATACGATCAAGGGCGGCGACTATCGCGCTCGCGAGGCCAACGTCTATCGTTTGGCCGAAGTCTCCAATGCGATCATCGACCAATGCGTCGCGCAAGGAGTGCCGTTTGCCCGCGACTACGGCGGCACGCTCGACAACCGCTCATTCGGCGGCGCGCAAGTATCGCGTACGTTCTATGCACGCGGTCAAACGGGACAACAACTGCTGCTCGGAGCCTATTCCGCACTGAGCCGCCAAGTACATACGGGTAGCGTAAAATTATATACGCGCTACGAAATGCTCGATCTGGTCGTGATCGAAGGACGAGCGCGCGGCATCATCGCACGCAATCTGGTAACGGGACAAATAGAACGCTTTGCGGCGCACGCAGTCGTTATCGGTACGGGCGGATACGGGAATGCTTATTTCCTATCGACCAATGCCATGGGATCTAACGGCTCGGCGGCGATCCAATGCTACCGCAAGGGTGCGTATTTTGCCAATCCTTGTTTCGCGCAGATACACCCTACGTGTATTCCCGTACACGGCGACAAGCAGTCGAAGCTGACATTGATGTCGGAGTCCCTGCGTAACGACGGCCGCATTTGGGTTCCGAAGAAATTGGAAGACGCGCAGGCGTTGCAGGCAGGTACGAAGAAGGCTAACGATATTCCTGATGAAGACCGCGACTTTTATCTGGAACGCCGCTATCCGGCATTTGGCAATTTGGTACCGCGCGACGTGGCTTCGCGTGCCGCCAAAGAGCGTTGCGACGCAGGTTTCGGCGTGAACAATACGGGATTGGCCGTGTTCCTCGATTTCAAATACGCTATCGAACGATTGGGCGAAGACGTGGTACGCGCTCGCTACGGTAACTTGTTCGATATGTACGAAGAGATTACGGACGAAAATCCGTATCATACTCCGATGATGATATTCCCTGCCATCCACTATACGATGGGCGGTATCTGGGTAGACTACGAACTTCAAACGTCGATACCGGGTCTTTTCGCCATCGGCGAAGCCAACTTCTCCGATCACGGAGCCAACCGCTTGGGAGCTTCAGCTTTGATGCAAGGATTGGCCGACGGTTATTTCGTGTTGCCGTATACGATTCAAAATTATCTTTCCGACCAGATACAGGTGCCGCGCTTCTCGACGGAGCGTCCGGAATTCGTCGAAGCGGAAAAAGCTATCAAGGAAAAGATCGCCAAACTGAAAGCTATCGACGGAAAACACTCGGTAGATTCCATTCACAAGAAGCTCGGACACATCATGTGGGAATATGTCGGCATGGGACGCACGAAAGAGTCGTTGCAACGCGCGATTAAGGAGATACAGGCCTTGAAAGAAGATTTCTGGACGAATGTTCGTATTCCGGGCGACGTGACTGATTTGAATATCGAACTGGAAAAGGCGTTGCGGCTGGAAGACTTTATCGAGGTCGGACTATTGATGGCGTACGACGGACTGAACCGCAACGAATCGTGCGGTGGCCACTTCCGCGAAGAATATCAGACACCCGAGGGAGAAGCGTTGCGCGACGACGAACATTACTCGTACGTGTCTTGTTGGAAGTATGCCGGAGAAAGTTCCGCGCCGGAACTTATCAAAGAAGACTTGAACTATCAGTTCGTGAAGGTTCAGACTCGTAATTACAAATCATAAAACGCTGAAACAATGGAAAAGAATATAAATGTCAAGCTGAAAATTTGGCGTCAGAGAGGTCCTAAAGCCAAAGGCGAGTTCAAAACGTACGAGATGAAGGATATTCCGACCGATACCTCCTTTCTCGAAACGATGGACATACTGAATGAGGAACTGATCAGCCGAGGCGAGGAGCCTATCGTCTTCGATCATGACTGCCGCGAAGGCATCTGCGGTATGTGTTCCCTATATATTAACGGACATCCGCATGGCCCGGCTACGGGAGCGACCACGTGCCAGATGTATATGCGCCGCTTCGCAGACGGAGAAACGATTACCGTAGAGCCATGGCGGTCGGCCGGATTCCCCGTAATCCGTGATTTGATGGTAGATCGCTCGGCTTATGACAAAATCATGCAGGCCGGCGGTTATACGAGCGTCAATACGGGTGCTCCGCAGGATGCGAATGCTATTTTGATACCGAAAGACGTAGCGGACGAAGCGATGGACGCTGCGGCGTGTATCGGTTGCGGCGCGTGCGTGGCGGCTTGTAAAAACGGATCGGCGATGTTGTTCGTCTCAGCCAAGGTCAGCCAACTCAATCTCTTGCCGCAAGGCAAACCGGAAGCGGCGAAACGGGCAAAAGCTATGTTGGCGAAGATGGACGAACTTGGTTTTGGTAACTGTACGAACACGCGCGCTTGCGAAGCCGAGTGCCCGAAGTGCGTATCCATTAGCCATATCGCGCGCTTGAACCGTCACTTCATCGGTGCCAAGCTGAAAGATTAGAATTTCACTCAGTATCTGAATAATAAGAAGCGAGAAGGGCGTACCGAATGGTACGCCCTTCTTTTTTTCCTTACGGAGTCATGACTTTCTCCGCGTGGTATGACGAGCGCACCAACGGCGCGCTTTCCACTTGCCGGAAACCTTTGGCTTGGCCGATACGCGCGTACTCCTCGAACTGAGCGGGCGGAACGTACTCTTTGACGGGATAGTGCCGCAAGGTCGGGCGCAAATATTGGCCGATAGTCAGCACTTCGCATCCGGCGGCCAATAAATCGTCCATCAGCGTTTCTACTTCCGCGGGAGTTTCTCCGAGTCCGACCATAATCCCCGACTTGGCGATGCACGTACTCTCCGCGATTTGGCGAATGACGTTGAGGCTTGTCTCATAGCGCGCCGCGCTTCGGACGACGGGCGTCAGCCGGCGCACCGTTTCCATGTTGTGCGAGATAACGTCGGGCGCGGCGGCAATCACTTGGGCAATCAGCTCCGCGCGTCCCTGAAAATCGGGAATCAGTACTTCCAACGTCGTTTCCGGCACTTGCGTCCGAATGGCCTCAATCGTACGCACCCAATGCGCCGCCCCCAGATCCGGCAAGTCGTCGCGGTCTACGGAAGTGACGACGGCATGCGACAGACGCATCAGGCGAATAGAGCGCGCCACGTTCTCCGGTTCGTCGGCATTGAGCGGCAGCGGCCGCCCCGTCTGCGTGTTGCAAAACTTACAACTGCGAGTACACACGTCGCCGCCGATCATAAACGTTGCCGTTCCTCTGCTCCAACACTCGCCTTGGTTCGGGCAACGCCCGCTGGCGCATATCGTGTGCAGACAGTGAGATTCGACGATTTGCTTGGTGTCGGCGTATCGTTGATTGGCCGAGCGGCTCACTTTCAGCCACTCGGGTTTGCGCAGGTTCTCCATGCCGGTCAGCGCAAATGGCGGTTGAAGTAATTCGTGAGCATCGTATAGAGATGCCGGCTGGTCTGGCCGCCGCGTATTCCGTGGTCGCGATTCGTATAAATGTGCATATCGAAAGAACGATTGGCCTGCACCAACGCTTCGCTGAACTCTATCGTATTTTGCAGGTGCACGTTGTCGTCCGCCGTGCCGTGTACCAGCAGCAGCGAGCCGTTCAGGTTGTTCACGCGCGAAAATGCCGAACCGGCGCGATAGCCCTCCGCGTTTTCTTGGGGCGTCCGCATGAATCGCTCGGCGTACACCGTGTCATAATACTTCCAGTCCGTCACGGGAGCCACCGCCACGCCGGCTTTGAACACGGGCGTGCCTTCCGTCATGCTCATGATGGTGTTGTAGCCGCCGTAGCTCCATCCCCAAATGCCGATGGCATCCTTATTGATATAAGGCAGGCTGCCCAGATACTTGGCGGCTTCCACCTGATCCTCCGCTTCCTTGACGCCCAAGTTCAAATAGGTCGTTTTGCAAAATTCCGCGCCGCGTCCGCCCGTTCCGCGACCGTCTACGCACACGACGACGTATCCGTCGGACGCCATCATGGTTTCCCACGACACAGACCAGCTGTCTTGCACGCGTTGGCTGCCCGGCCCGCTATATTGTGTCATGATGACCGGATATTTCTTGGCCGGCGAGAAGTCGGCCGGCTTCATCATCCATCCGTTTAGCTCCACGCCCTGCGACGTTCGGAACGTGAAAAACTCTTTGACGGGCATGGCGTATTCTTGCATGCGCGCTTTCAGCGCGTCGTTCGTGATGAGCGTTTTCAATGTCTTGCCGTTGTTGTCGCAAATGGCGTAAGACGAGGGAGTTTGCAAATCGGTATGCATATGGATGAAGTATTTCAGGTGGCTGCTGAACGTGGCGCGGTTGATTCCCGCCTTCGGCGTCAGGTTTGTCTTCACGCCCTTGCGGTCTATCTTGTACACCGCGCTGCGTAGCGGGCTACCCTCGTTGCTTTGGTAGTAGAACGTGTTCGTGGCCGCGTCCCAGCCGATGAAACGCGACACCTCGAACGTTCCTTTCGTCACTTGTTTCACCAATTTCCCGTCCATGCCGTACCAATAGAGGTGCGAGAAGCCGTCGCGCTCGCTGATCAGGCTGAAATTCTTCGGGTAGAACTTGATTTGGTCGAATACGCTCTCGTTGATGTAGTACGGGCTTTCGTCGCGCAAGATCAGCCGGCACGTACGCGAGCGCGGATCGGCGAAATACAGGTCGAAGCGGTTTTGATGGCGGTTTAGCGTCATAATGGCCAATTGATTCGTCTCGCCGGTGAAGCGGATGCGCGGCACGTAGCCGTCGGCCTCCAACGGCAAATCCATTTGTCGGGTGACGCGCGACTTGACGTCGAACGTATGTACGCTCACGCGCGAATTCTTTTCGCCGGCTTTCGGATATTTGTAGCTGTAATAGCCCGGATACAGCGCGTACTGTTCCAGACGGGGAGCCGCGCCCGCGAACAGTTGGAAGGAGAAGAGCGGCACTTCGCGCTCGTCGAATTTCACGTAGGCCAACAGTTGGCTGTCCGAGCTGAACTCGAAGGCGCGGTTGTAGCCGAACTCTTCTTCGTTGACCCAGTCGGGGATGCCGTTCATGACTTCGTTGAACTTCCCGTCTTCCGTCACCTGCGATTCGCTGTTTCCGAAGAGCAGCTTCACCAGATAGATGTTGTAGTCGCGCACGAAGGCGATCATCGTGCCGTCGGGCGAGAAGACGGGAACCTCTTGCGCGCCGCCGTCCGAGAGCGGTTCCACCTTGTTGTTCTTAATACTGTACAAATAGTGCACCGCCGTGTATGAATGCCGGTAGCGCGACTGCGTTTCCGTCCGTAGCAGAATCGTTTTCTCGTCGGGCGAGAACGTGTAGCCGTCGATGCGCTTGAAGGTCGCGTCGCGAGCCGTCGTCGCGTCGAACAGCACGTCCGTCTGTTCGCCCGTGCGGAAGGCGTATCGGATGATCTTCGTGCCGTCGGGGCTTAGCTGCGTGTAGTGTTCTCCGTCGGACATAGGCGTCAGCGAGCGCATGCCGTCCGCACGGAACGTCCCCGTCAGAACGTCGGACAAAGTGATTGGTTTCGCAGATGTTTGGGCTTGCACGGCCAGGCAAGTGGCGGCCAGCAGAAGCAACAGGGTTAGTTTTCTCATCGGGAAAGCTTTTTAGTGTTAGTAAACTTATCGTGTGTTTGGGGCAAAAGTACTCTTTTATCTTGAAAAACGGCTATATTTGCCCCGTCAAACGATATAGTAAATACAAAAAACTGCATGATACGTTCCGGCCAGATACAAATCCAGAAGCAAAATCAGCTCTTGTCGCCGCAACAGATGCTGCTCGTACGACTGCTTGAAATGCCCGCCTTGGAATTGGAGGACAACGTGCGACGCGAGTTGGACGACAATCCCGCCCTCGAACCCGCTGCGGAAGATGCCGCCGCCGCGTCGGCCACGGACGAGGCCGGAGAAGAAGAACAGGCCGAATACGACCCCGCGCAAGACTATTTGACTGCCGACGACGTGCCCGATTACGAACTCTCCGACCGCCGCGCCCGCAAGAACGAAGAACAGCAGTTGCGCGAGATTCCCGTGGCCGAAAATACCTCGTTCTACGAACAATTGGAGGAGCAACTCAACGAACTCGACTTGGACGAACGCCGCCGCGAACTGACCGACTACCTCATACACACGCTGGACAACGACGGACGCCTGCGCAAGCCGCTGGACACGGTGGCCGAAGAGCTTTCCATCTATGCCGACATCGAGACGACGACGGACGAGTTGGAGCGTTGCCTGCGTTATATCCAAGACTTCGACCCGCCGGGACTGGGCGCGCGTTCCTTGCAAGAGTGCCTGCTCATACAGATACGGCGCAAACCGGCCGGCGAACAGAAAGAAGTGGAGACGGCCATCATCGAGCAATGCTTCGACGATTTCACCCGTAAGCACTGGGAAAAGATCAAAGCCCGCTTGGGATTGAGCGACGAGCGATTCGAACAAGCCTTGCACGACATTCTCCGCCTGAACCCGCGGCCGGGCAGCGCGATGAGCGAAGTGGTGGGGCGCAACATGCAACAGATCATACCCGACTTCGTCGTCGACTCGTCCGACGGAGAAACGCTGACCGTGACGCTCAACGATCGCAACGTGCCCGTCTTGCGCATCAGCCGATCCTATGCCGAACTCATGGACGCCGCCGCCAAGCAAAAACTGAAACTGACGAAACAGCGACGGGAAGAGCTGACCTACATCCGGCAAAAGGTGGACGCGGCGCGCACCTACATCGAGGCCGTCAGACAGCGGCAGGAGATGCTGTTGAAGACCATGCAAGTCATCGTCGGCCTGCAACGCGCCTTCTTCTTGGAGGGAGATCCGGCGTTGCTGCGCCCGATGGTGCTCAAAGACGTGGCCGAACGTACCGGTATGGACATATCTACGGTCTCTCGCATAAGCAACAGCAAATACGTGGAGACGCGCTTCGGCATCTATCCCTTGAAGTTTTTCTTCACCGGCAGCTACACCGACAGCGACGGCGAGGAGCAATCCGTCTGCCGAATCAAGCAAATACTCTCCGAGAGCGTGGCCGCCGAAGACAAGACCAAGCCGCTGACGGACGAAGAGCTGAAAGTCATCCTGCATCGAAGCGGATTTCCCTTGGCGCGCCGCACGGTGGCCAAATATCGTCAGCAACTCAACATCCCCGTGGCGCGGCTGCGCCGATAGACCGAAGAACTTTTAGGCACCGACTGGCACGCGAAAACGACGGACGAGCGCATGAAAATAAGCGAGTAAGTTATTTCAATAACTTACTCGCTCGTTCACATAACTTACTCGCTTGTTTAAACAACTTACGGGGTAAATATCCTAACTGACGCGCTCAGTGGCACGGCGAAGCCGGCGGCGAAAATCGTCGCCGTAAGTCATTGAGCGGCAGTGGCTTCTTTCACGCAACGGATCAGACCCATCGTTGCGCCGATCTGAATTTGAAGTTGATTGTTTTGTGTCCAGTATCCGGAGGCGCCTACCCGAGCTGTATATTCACCGTACTCCGCTACCACGCCTCGGCCGTATTGCAAGGTGCTCGGTATGAATTGTCGTATCGTCTTGCCTCCCACCGTCGCCGGATCTGTCGTATATCCGGATGCGCCGATATAGTTGATTGTATATGAGTCTACGATAGATCCGGGAGTTGCATTGCCTCCGGCGGGGAAGAAAAGCGAATGATTAGTCCGAGAGTTACAGAGCAGCAGACCCTGTGCCGCCATGGGTTGATCCGGTCCCGTACTCTTTGTACTACCCCATTGAGAGCCCACCGATGTATTGCCCCAAACTTCATTTGCACGATGCCTGTCGAAATATCCGTCGGCATAGTTACCGAATTTATACAATGAGTGTCCAAGACTTTGAATGATATCACCAGGAGGGGGATTGAGGTCAAACTGATCGAGATCAGTACCGGAAGAATTCGGGGGAAGGCTTTGGCTGGTAGATTCGTGCGTCCATCGGCGATAGCCTTCCGGACAAGTTTCGAATCGGTCTTTCAGATTGTCCCAATACGTGGGCGAAGCGAGCGCCGTATCATACGGATAGGGACCGCCGTAGTGGTCGTAATCACCGGAGGCCACCCAAGCATTGAAGCTACCACTACTACCGAATCCGGTGTATCCGGTATAACCCGTTTTGAATACGAACGCCATGCTGTCGTATTCTGTTCCGACGGTAAAACGGGGAGCACCGCCGTTGTTATAGTCTACAAATCCGGCGGCGTCGAACGCCCAGCACGAGAACGCGCCCACTTGCGAGGGATAGTCGACGAAGTCGCCGCCTCGGGCTTTCATCCCGTAGACGATGAGCGGGCTATTCGGATCGTTGAAGACAGGCGTCTCCTTACTGGTCAGGTTGTAGGGCGACCAACGTACGGCCGAGCTGCGAAGGGTACTCCAATTAAGTACTGCTGGCTCTGTCGGTTGGTACAGATAGTCCGGCTCATGACCTTGACGTATATAGATATGCGTCGTTTGCCAGGTCGCGGTGGTTGCGTCGCCTATCGAAAGTGCTACGACGGCATAGCGAGCCGGATTCGTATCGGCATCGTAACGAGCATCCTCCGACCATTTGTTTTTCAGCCCGATACGAAAATAGTAATTACCATTATTATTTGGATCCCAAATCATCTTTCCCATCAGCTCGGTATGACCGGTTTGCGTCAGCTGATACGTCTCGGCGTCGCTGCCTTCGGCAGGCGGAAAGACCTCGAATGAGGGATGCTCTATATCGAACAGTATATCTCCTTCCTGAAATTCGGGATTCTCATCAATATTGTAGTATTGGCCATCGTATTGATAACCGCCGTACTTATAGACCTGTACGGCAAAGTCTTTACCATTTCCCAATCCACTTGGGAGTTGAATAAGGCGTTCACCGGTTTGGGTTGCCTTCCAGAACGCGCCGACGTATGTTCCTCCTATTCCTGCAAAGGAGTCGTACACGATATTTGCGTTGTAAAGATCGTTAGGCAATCCGTGCAGGGTAATCACCACCGGCGTCACCTCCGGCGCATCGTTTTGGTTGGTGAACGTCAGCTCCACCCGGCCGATGGGCTGGCGATAGAAATAGTAAGGAATCTCCATGTCGCCGCTACCGGTGAACGTGGAGTCCTTGTAAATAGGAATCTTATAATCGGAGGGGAAGCTGTTAGGATCGTGTATGGTGATGCTATCTCCGGGTTTGATGAAACTGACCGTGTCGCCCGCCGCGGTGATGTGGGTAAAGTTTCCGCGCTCGTATGTTGAGTATCCCCTCGAGTTTGTTGGAATTTTACACGTGGCTCTCCACGCGATATTGGATTCTATGCGAATGGTATCGTTCAACCAATTGGGTCCGTCTCTCGTTACCCGCAGGTAAGGAGCTTCCGATTGTTGCGTCACGCTCACGTGATAGCGCAACCTTCCTGCCGTGACGACGACGTAAGCCGTTCGGTTCGTGCCCGTGTCGTTCTCCGGCACGTTCAAGATTACGTTCACGCCCGCAGCGTCTTGATCGCCCGTTGCCGCTCCGCTCACCGTGTCGTTGGGCGTAGTCATCGTCGGCGTGGAAAGCGTCAGCCACGTGCTCGTTGTCTGACTCGTGCCCGCCTCGTCGTCATAGACGATGGCCGTCCATCCCGTCTGCACGTCCGTCTTTATCTCTAACGCCGTAGCCGCCGAAGCCGTCTTGGCCAGTGAGAACTCCGCCTGATTGACGGACAAGAAGTTCACCCCGTCGAAGATTACGTCGTGCTGCGCGCCGTCCGCCCAATCCAGTATGTTCACCTGCATGTTCGCCGTCGCTCCGTGAAAGGCAGGGTCAGGCTCGGGATAACCTTCGCCCGTGACGCTGCCTATTCTTACGCGATAGTTATGGTTGCGCAGCAGCGACAAGTAGACTGCCTCGTTTTGCGCGTTCAATTGCCGGAAATCTATCCGATAGTAAGACTTGGTCGTCTGTTGATTTCCGTAGTATCCGCCGACGACCAGACAGACGTTCGTGTCTCGTCCGGCCGTACTTCCCGCCAATGCCTCGAACGTATAGATGGAGCGCAATACGCTGTTGGCCGTCACGTTGTCCGAAGTGCCCGCATAATGTATCGGGTCATTCTTTTCCGTGACGTAATCCGCCTTTTTGGTAGTGGCATTCCCTCCGAAGTAAGGAGCCGTAGCGATGTTGTCCGTCGGCCAGTCCGCCATCTTGGGAACGACCCATCCGCTCAGCGATTGATTATATAAGTAAACGTCCGTCAAGGTAAAGTTGGCGTTCAGCTCGTCGCTTCCCGCATACTCATCGTCTACCGCTCCGCTACCGGTGGCCGCCTTCGTACTAAGTACGACTTGTATCTTGGCTACGGCACGAATCAGCGGGATGGTATTGTCTGTTCCCCCGTCCTGCTTGACGAAAGAGATACCGTCCTGTACGGGTGTATTGGAGACGTATCCGAACATGGGCAGCGCAGGCACGGCCGTGCTCGTGCTTAGCTTGGCTGTGGCCGGCACGGTAATGCGCAACGAATCGAGTGCTTGCTGCATGTTGGTGGACGCCGTCCATTTGGCGGCCGCCGCCTCGACGGCCGCGCGCGCATTGGCCACGATAATCAGATCGAACGTCTGGTTTTCTTCGCTGCCCACGAGGTCGGCCTGAAAGCTACGGCTGCTGCCTGTTGCGGTGATGCCGTATCCGAGCGTTCGATGGGCGAAGGTTTCCTCGTCGTGGTCGAATTGCAGAACGTCGACGGTTTGAATGGTTGTTTCCGTAATGCCGTCGTTCTCTTCCGAGGTTTGCAGCGCACGCGTCTGCGTGGCGTCGGGCACGGTAATGGTAAATAGTACGGTCTTACGAGTACCTGTCTGTCCCAATGATTCGGTTCTTCCGAAGGGATCATCGGAGCACGAATACAGCGTAAGTCCGATAAAAGCCAGCGCGGCTATCAAGCGGCCGCGTACGTCGAAAATCGACGTTTGAGTTAAAGTGGTTCTCATCGCTACTTGTTTTAATAAAATTAATCCATGTGGTTAATTCGTAATTGCGCCCTCTCGGAACGCGCTTACATAATAGAATAACAAATAAACCCCGCACTTGGTTCACGAACGAAGCAACTTTAACCTTTGTAACGGAAATGAAATGAGGAAGGAAGCGTATTTTGCGCGAGGGAATAATCGGATAATCAGGAGGGAGAGTGTCCGTGAAATCTATTTTGCAACTCCTCTATGCGATGAATGAGTTCCTCAAAGCGCAAAGGTTCTTTCTCGTAAATCATAGATTGCTTCATGGATTCATAGTCTTGCTTCCAATTGGACATTACCTGCTGCGGCGGTATCAGACAAATGTGGTGACGAATATCCGATTGGTAATCTACTCCCTTCATAGACGTAAAAACGGATCTATGATGTTGTATGTTGTTCCATAAATCGGTGTCGGCTATCGCTTCTACGGCAAATTCTTTATCCATCATTTTTTCTAAATCATACAAGTGTCTGGATTTACGATTTGCCGTTTTATCTCCATCACCGGTGAACAGTTCATGGAGTAAGAATGCTTTTTCTAAAAATGTTTTCTTCGGTAAAGCAACTATAATGCGAGGCGTCGCCAATGCTGTTTGGATAGGTAAGCGTTCTGATATGAGGCTATTGATGGAAAGTACTTCTGTTGGTTCTATTAAAGAACGCGCGCCAATCTCCAACACGATTTCAGAACTCAGATAGTCCAGTTTGTCAAAAAGAGAATGATAGCGGATAAATATTTTGCGTGGCTCGGGATACGTGTTATCGCCTTCTCCATTTCCTTCCGGCTTCACTTCGCAATGCTGTTGCATTCCATAACGACAGACGGCGTCTTGCAACGCCATGTAAAATTCTTCTCGGACAAACAGGGAGGATTGCTTACGTAACTTTTTGATTTGCTTAGTAGTTAAATCGCCTTCGATATTAAACAATTTGCGGTCTATGGCCAAGTCAATATCTTCGCTGAAACGCTCTATCAATCTCCATCCTTTACTCAAACTGGTGCCTCCTTTGAAAAGCAAGTGATTTGCATACGGCAAGGAGAAAACGAGTTGGAGTATGGTCGTTACCCATAAATCTTTCTCTATGGCTTGTTCCGGAAGATTCGCCTTGTTTGCAGTTTGAGTAATAACCGTTCGGCGTTGCTTGTCCGTTAAATTCCAAAAGTCATTCATAGGATTTCATAATTATTGCTTTAATCCATGCAGGCATCAAAGCCGCATCTGCCATCACTCTTTTTTTGGGTTCTCTTTGTAGCATCTGCTTTATCTTTTCAAGGTGTTCCGCCGTTACATTCTCTTGTTTTAATTCTTTCAGCGCAAAGACAATCAGCATAGCCAGCTCACTCTTAAAGGCAAAATTCTTGGGTGCTGCATACTTAAATAAGATGCCTCTGCCGTCACCGATGTTGATTTTTCGGGATGAGCCATCGGTTAGATAGACAATATTCATGGGCACTTGTGTGGACAATCCCAACTTATTCAGTGCATAAAGACCCGTAGGGACGATGCGCGCCTTGTCTCGCTTGGCAATGGCCGAAGCAATCGTTTCCAACGATGGGTATAATACTCCTATTCCCAATTGTTTATCTATCTTGGGATAATAGTATATACCGGGAGATAATCGGAGGAGTATTTCGGCTTTCGTTAGCCGTTCCAATGCCTTCAATACGGATTTAGCCTCACCGTAAGCGGCAAAATCAGAAGAAAAGAATAGCTTCCCTCTTCCGCATTTTTTAATCTTACATAATACCTTGCTATCAATACTTTGAGCCATATATGGAATCTTTATTTTGACGCAAATATATGTAAGATTTGCGACATATAAACTATCCCGTTTCTATATATTTAGAGTTCTTGCTCTGAATCAAGTGGATATTCCATATTTGGAATAGTCAATAGTATTGTTTCTCGGTAGATAAAAGTAAGATCAAATAGGTAGGAGGAGTTTCCGTGGGCACAGAGTTTAAAATAAAAGATGCCGCAGATGAAAGATCTGCGGCATCTTTATCTTTGTAAAGGTTCCGAACGGTTTATCTCGGGCGGCGGCGATTGTCGTCTCCCCAGTTAACTGTTTCCGGTCGGTCGAAAATTGCTTTGAGTGCCTCGGGGGTGTTGGTTTGCGGCGCGGTGAATCCCGTCCAAATCATGAACCACGCAAATTTGTTCTGCGTTTTCAGCGTTTCGAGGGTCGGCACGTGGCCAATCTCGCCCAAGGCGATTAGTTTTCCTTTGCCCAGCTCCACCAATTGGTCGTGGTGGCTCTGTTTCCAGTCGTTATGGTAAATATCCGTTGCCAATACGTCCACGTAGTCGTTTCCCGGGTAGAACAGCTCGTATGCGTAGGCATTGTCGGGCGTGTTTCGCGGCCCGTTGGCATTCCATACCCAAATCAGGTTATCGAGATGGTGATAGTTGACATATCGGTCGTACATCATCTTCCAAAGTTTGACGAAGCCGCGCTCTCCTTGTCGGTTTCCCCACCAGAACCATTCGCCGTTCATCTCGTGGTAAGGCCGCCACAATACGGGGATATCCTTGTTGCGCAGTTGCTTCAAGTATCCGGCAATCTCGTCGATGTTATCTAACCATGCTTGGTGCATCTCGGAACCTTCGGTCATCAGCTGTTCCCACTCTTCGGGCGTGAAAGTTCCTTGACATTCGTTTCGGAAGTCGGTCACTCCGTGATCCATCGGGCGTTTGGAGTGCCACATGAGCGTCACCAATCGTCCTTTGGCATATTCGCCGGCTGCGATGTCGACCACTTTCTGCGGATCCCATCCCATGTCGCCGCCAAACATGAGTGGTACCTTTTTCGATGCGTTGTAGATACGCTCCAAATCCATGGCGAAACCGCCCGCGCGCAGGTTGTTGTGATGTAAAGCGGAAATGATTTTTCCTTGATCTACCGATTGATAGAGCCGTTCGAGCAATGCTTGCGCTTCACGCGAGGCGTGAGGATTGACAGGCGCATACTGTTTGTTCTGTGCATGAGCGAAAATACAAACGCTCAACAGAATTGTAAAAAGAAATCCGGTTCTCATAATAAAAACTTGTTACAGGTTGAACAATAAGTTGGTTTTACTTCCACAAATATATGCGCTATTTTTGGAATTCTTTCAACTTTACTTCCAGAATCATCGGATTTGTGTCTTCCGGAGCGTTCGGATAGAGCTTGAGAACGTCTGTCGGCGGTATCTCAAAGTAGGCCGTGTTGCCTTCCGTGTATTTTGGCGTCACTTGGATACTTATATCGTTCACCGTACACCGTATCGTTCCTCTACCTAACCTGTATTCCGATCGTTCGAGGATTTCTCGATACAACAACTTACCTGTGTTTAGGTTCCATATATCGCAATAGAATTTTTGATCGTATGAATGGTAGAGAAAGCAATAGTCGGATGCGAACCAGAAAAAGATGCCGTCAATATATTGATTCTGCTTGGCGTTCCATGTTAGCAAGTCAGTCGTGATTTCAGGTGGCATTTTCAGATTTCCCATAGAGAGCACCAGATAAGGTACGTCTGCTTCGGTGCTGACGCGATAGATCGTATCTCCGTAATACTCTCTATAAAATAGAGCTTGATTGTAGTACAATCCTCCGATGCTTACAAAGCGATAATTGTATCGCAGATCAGAGTGCTCATTGGGGATGCCATGCCGAAGCAGCTTCCAATTTTTATCATACACGTCCGTATAATAGACAGGATGTATATAATAGGGATAAGCCATGTAGTAGTTGCCGTCGGGAAGCTTGTAATAGGTGGTAGTCGAGTCGTTTCTTAGAAAATCTACGTACTCTCCTTGCAGCGTGTACCGCAGAAATCCGCTCTTCCCGCTGTCATAGAAGCGCAACGTATCGTTTTCTAAAACCGGATCAATAATGTTTATGTATTCTTTCGGTCCCTGTCCGCGTTGATTCAAAAGAATCTTGGTCTTTCCGGTCGTACGATCCAAAGAGTATACGTAGTTCTGATCATAACAGATAAATCGGTTGCCATGCGTACCGATGATCTCCAAACTATTAAGTAACACCGAATCAGTCGTCTCTACGGGAATGACGCGAATGCTCTCGGCAATTTCGTTTAGCGTGCTACTAATTTCGCCGACATGGGTATGTTTGTCCAATTCGATTAGGAAGAAATCTGTTTCGGACGTGTCTTCGTGGCACGCCGTCAGGCCAAAAGCCAAGAACATAGCGATGATAAAAATCGGGAGAATAGAGGAACGTTTCATAAGTTAATAGTTACATGTATTTATTTCAACTTTACTTCCAGAATCATCGGATTTGTGTCTTCCGGAGCGTTCGGATAGAGCTTGAGAACGTTTGTCGGATTGATAATACAATAGATAGTATTGTTATCGCAGTACATAGGCCATGCATTCAATTCTACGTTATTCACTGTCACGGGTATGGTTGCCGATGGACGCTTCGTAGTCGTGCCGGCAGATTCGTCAGTAGATAGATGAGCCGTATTGTTCGCATAAACTAACTCACCGTTATCCATATCCCAAATGCTGTAATAATAGTCTTGGTTATATATAAATACAAGGAAACAGTAATGGGAAGCTACGTACACTGTTACAAATCTAATATGGTTGTTGCTCGGATTGACAAGCTGTTGGTAGGCAGTTATTAACTCGGGCGGTAACTTGAGTGCCCCTAATCGGAGAACAATGTAGGGTTTGTCTGCCTCTGTCGTTACTTGATAGAGGGTATCTCCATAGAATTCTCGGTAAAACAGGCGGTCGTTGTAAACGGGTAACTCTTTTCCGATCACTCTAAAACCATATTCCGCGGCCGGCCGGTCATTCGGTATGCCGTTGCGGATTAGTTGGCCGTTTTCGTCATAGACGGCCGTACGGTAGGGTGCCGGGGATGTATATGGTTGAGTGACGTAATAGTTCCCGTCGGGAAGCCGAGCATACGCATTGATAGAGTCTGTCGATACACTGCCGAGATATTTTCCTTGCAGGTTATAGCGCATGTATTTATTATCGCTATACAAAGAGACTACGGTGTCGGATTCCATGAAGACATTGGACATGCTGGAATATTCACCCGGCCCTTGCCCATACTTATTCAGGAAAATGTGTACGCTACCGTCCTCTTTGTCTATCATACAAACATATTGGTACATAGCGGAGTTGCTTATATTGTATGCCAGTATGTGAGTATCCGTGGCACCTACAATAGATAGACTTCCAAACAACACGGAATCGCTCGTCTCTACGGGAATGACGCGGACGCTCTCGGCGATGTCATTGAGCGTAGTACCTACTTTGACTTTGTCGGTCAGTTTGTCCAATTCGATAAGGAAGTAATCCGTTTCGGACGTGTCTTCGTGGCACGCCGTCAGGCCAAAAGCCGACAACATACCGATGATAAAAATCGGGAGAATAGAGGATCGTTTCATACTTATAATGGTTAATAGATTTAGGGGCAAAGATAAGAGATTATTCTCGTAAGTTGTTGAATTTTCTAACGAAGAAAATATTTTTTCCTCGTTAGATATTTTCACAACGAATGAGCGTCTTTTGCCCGCCGTGTAGGGTGGTGGCAAATAGATAGACGTCGCCGCCGTCGGCCAGTCGGAGTTTGTGGCGCAGCACAGCCGGCGACGCCGGATAGTTGCGCACGGTGATGTTGGCCTGCCGCAAATCGGACAC
>JAISIB010000125.1 GCA_031262265.1 Prevotellaceae bacterium | reverse complement strand
AAAAGATTCGCGACTTCATTCGTCAAATATCAACTTGCAATGATTCAGCATCCTAATCGGAAATAATTACTCATAACTTACTAAACAACTTATCACGATGAATAGAATTACACAACTCTTTCGCGAAGGCAAGAAGAACCTGCTTTCCGTTTATTTCTGTGCCGGAACGCCCACGCTTGACGGTACGGTAGAAGTTATCCGAACGTTGGAACGCAACGATGTTAGTATGATAGAGATCGGAATCCCGTTCAGTGATCCGATGGCTGACGGTCTTGTGATTCAGAACGCCGCTACTCGTGCCCTGCACAACGGCATGTCTCTGCATTTGCTCTTCGAACAATTGAAGGACATCCGCCGGGAGGTTCGTATCCCGCTAATCTTAATGGGCTATCTCAATCCGATTTTACATTTCGGGTTCGAGCGTTTTTGCGAAGAATGCTCCGTATGCGGCATAGATGGTTTGATTATCCCCGATTTGCCGTTCGACTACGCAGAGACATACCGACAGATTGCCGAAAGATACGATCTAAAAATCATTATGCTGATTACGCCGGAAACGAGCGAGGAACGTGTGCGCAGGATTGACGCACAAACCGATGGTTTCATCTATATGGTATCATCGGCAGCTACTACCGGCGAACAACAAGACTTCGATGAAAACAAACAATCCTACTTCCGGCGCATCGCAGCTATGGGTCTCCGCAATCCGCTCATGGTAGGTTTTGGAATTAGCAACAAGGCCACGTTCGACGCTGCCTGTCGATACGCTGCCGGAGGTATCGTCGGGAGTCGCTTCGTGACGTTGTTGGAAGAAGAACAAAGTGCCGAACAAGCCATACGAAAACTCAAAGAGAGCCTATCTCAATAGTGGTGCCGATAACCTCGTATGATAGGCCATTATGCTCGTCAGATATTTCGCTTAGCTCGTCAGATATTTCATTTAGCTCGTATGTTATTCACCTATTAAAGTATCCTTTTTACAGACGTATCCTACATTTTTCACTTTTATTACATACAAATTGAAATTAAAACCATAACTTTGCGCTGCAATTTGTTAGTAATATCCTAATTATTGAATACGTTTAGACAATGAAGGAACATTTTGGACTATACAGTTCGGCTAATGAACACGATGCGTGCGGCGTTGGAATGTTGGTGAACATTCACGGCGGAAAATCGCATGATTTGGTAGAATCCGCCTTGAAAGTACTCGAAAACATGCGCCACCGTGGTGCCGAAGGAGCCGATAATAAAACCGGCGACGGTTCCGGCATCACGCTGCAAATACCCCATGAATTTATCCTCTTGCAAGGAATTCCCGTACCGGAGAAAGGAACGTACGGAACGGGTATCTTCTTCTTACCGAAACACGAGAAAGATCAAGCAGAAATACTGCGCATCGTGTTGGAAGAAGTGGAACGCGAAGGATTGACCTTGATGCACCTACGCAACGTGCCGACACAGTCAAATATATTGGGCAACGACGCACGCGCCGTAGAGCCGGACATCAAGCAAGCCTTCGTTACGGGATTCACAGACGTGGAAAATGCGGACAGATTGCTTTACGTGATCCGTAAGAAGATTGAAAATCGCGTGATGCGGTCGAATATTAAGACGAAAGAGGCTTTCTATGTCTGTTCGCTCTCAACTAAGAGTATTATATATAAAGGAATGCTCTCTTCCACACAGTTGCGCGCCTATTATCCCGACTTAACAAATGCTTACTTTACCAGCGGAATCGCTTTAGTGCACTCGCGTTTCAGCACCAATACTTTTCCGACGTGGAGTCTGGCACAGCCGTTTCGTTTGTTGGCTCACAACGGTGAAATAAATACTATTCGCGGCAACCGAGGTTGGATGGAAGCGCGAGAAAGCGTACTCTCCAATCCTATTTTGGGCGACGTGCGACCGCTACGTCCCATCTGTCAGCCGAAGATGAGCGACTCGGCGTCATTAGACAACGTATTGGAATTTTTGGTCATGTCCGGATTGAGTCTTCCGCATGCCATGGCGATGCTGATTCCCGAGTCTTTCAACGATACGAACCCGATTAGCGAAGATCTGAAAGCGTTCTACGAATATCACTCCATATTGATGGAACCATGGGACGGGCCGGCAGCTTTACTTTTCAGCGACGGTCGCTATGCCGGCGGCATGTTGGATAGAAACGGGCTGCGGCCTTCACGCTACCTAATTACCCGCAACGATATGATGGTCGTAGCGTCCGAAGTCGGCGTCATGGATTGTGATCCGACCGAGATTAAAGCGAAAGGAAGGCTACAACCGGGTAAACTCCTACTGGTGGATACCGAAAAAGGAGAAATCTACTACGACGGCGAACTCAAAAAAGAATTGGCCGAAGCCAAATCATATCGAAACTGGCTATCCGCTAACCGTATCGAGCTAGACGAATTGAAGAGTGGGCGCAAAGTTTCCGACAAAGTAGAAGTTTATGAGCGGAAATTAAAGGCATTCGGTTACACCAAAGAGGATGTGGAGAAGATACTCGTTCCGATGTGTATGAGCGGAGCCGAGCCTGTAAATTCCATGGGCAACGATACTCCGTTGGCCGTATTGTCTGATCGGCCGCAACTTCTGTACAATTATTTCCGCCAACAGTTTGCACAGGTGACGAACCCTCCGATTGATCCTATTCGCGAAGAATTGGTCATGTCGCTGACGGAATATATCGGTGCGGTCGGTATGAATATTCTGACGCCCGACGAATCCCATTGCAAAATGGTACGTCTCAACCACCCGATACTTACTAACGCGCAACTGGATTTATTGTGCAACATCCGCTATAAAGGTTTTAATACCATCAAACTCTCGTTGCTATTTGAAGCGGAGAAAGGGAAAAACGGCATGCGCGCCGCCTTGGATGCGCTTTGCAAAGCGGCCGAACGCTCAGTGGACGAAGGAGTAAACTATATCATTTTATCCGATCGCGGTATGGACTATACACACGCAGCTATGCCGTCGCTGTTAGCCGTCAGTGCCGTACACCATTACCTAATCTCGGTAGGCAAACGCGTACAGACCGCATTAATTGTAGAGTCGGGGGAAATACGAGAAGTAATGCACGCCGCTTTATTGTTGGGCTTCGGAGCAAGTGCGTTGAATCCGTATATGGCATACGCTATCTTGGATGATTTAGTTATCCACCGACAAATTCAATTGGATTACGCCACTGCGCAGAAGAACTACATCAAAGCCGTTTGTAAGGGGTTATTCAAAATTATGAGCAAGATGGGCATCAGCACGATTCGCTCGTATCGCGGCGCAAAGATCTTCGAAGCTGTCGGACTGAGCCAAGAACTCAGCAACGCATACTTCGGTGGCATAGCCTCTCCGATAGAAGGCATTCGGTTGGAGGAAGTAGCCCGTGACGCTTTGTCGATGCACGCAGCCGGATTCGGCGAAGAATATGAAGAAAGCCTTCGACACGCAGGTATCTATTCCTATCGCAAAGACGGCGACCCGCACGCATGGAATCCTGAAACGATTAGCGCACTACAATTGGCAACGCGTTTAGGAAGCTATAAAAAGTTCAAGGAATATACGTCGCTGGTAGACACGAAAGAGAAACCTATCTTTATACGAGACTTCTTCGACTTCAAACGTAACCCGACGGGCATTGACCGCGTAGAATCCGTAGAAAGTATCATGCGCCGTTTCGTAACCGGTGCCATGTCATACGGTTCTATCAGCCGCGAAGCACATGAAGCGATGGCTATTGCGATGAACGCCATTCACGGGCGCAGTAATACGGGAGAGGGCGGCGAAGATCCCGACCGTTTTCAACCATGCAGCGACGGGAGCAGTTTACGCAGCGCCATTAAGCAAGTAGCTTCGGGACGTTTCGGCGTAACGGCCGAATATTTGGTAAATGCGGATGAGATACAAATAAAAATAGCACAAGGTGCGAAACCCGGCGAGGGAGGACAGTTGCCCGGCTACAAGGTAGATAAAATCATCGCCAAAACTCGGCATAGTATCCCGGGTATCTCTTTGATTTCGCCACCTCCGCATCACGACATCTATTCTATCGAGGATTTGGCGCAACTGATATTTGATTTGAAGAACGTCAACCCGAATGCAAAAATCAGCGTCAAATTAGTGGCAGAAAGCGGCGTAGGAACCATTGCGGCAGGCGTGGCAAAAGCAAAAGCCGACCTGATTGTCATTTCGGGCGCAGAAGGTGGAACAGGTGCCTCGCCTGCTTCGTCTATCAAATACGCCGGTATTTCGCCGGAACTCGGATTAAGCGAAACACAACAGACTTTGGTACTCAACGGACTACGCGGACAGGTGATGTTGCAAGTGGACGGACAAATAAAAACCGGCCGCGACATCATACTAATGGCCATGCTCGGTGCCGAAGAGTTCGGTTTTGCGACCTCTGCGTTGATTGTGCTCGGTTGCGTAATGATGCGCAAATGCCACCTCAACACTTGTCCGGTAGGCGTAGCCACACAAAACGAGGAGCTACGTCAACGTTTTCGCGGCCGCAGCGAATACTTGATTAACTTCTTCCGATTTCTCGCCGAAGAGGTACGCGAATATTTGGCGGAGATAGGCGTGAAGAAACTCGACCATATCATAGGGCGCACTGACCTTATTATATGCAAGCCGGATACGAAGAACCCGAAACATGCGCTGCTTGACTTTTCAAAAGTATTGGCGAAAGTCAACAACGGAGCGGCACTGCGCCATGTTACCGACCAGGAGCACGGCATAGATAACGTAAAAGATGTAACAATCATTCGGGCGGCCAAAGAAGCCATCCTGCACGGGCAGGAAATGTCGCTGGAATATACGATTGCCAATACCGATCGTTCGGTGGGCGCCATGCTTTCCGGCGTGATTGCTATGAAATACGGTAGCCGCGGACTACAAGACGAAACGTTACATATAAAGTTCAAAGGATCGGCCGGTCAGAGCTTCGGCGCATTCCTTGTACCCGGCGTATCATTTAAGCTGGAAGGCGAAGCCAACGACTATCTGGGCAAAGGATTGAGCGGCGGACATATCGCGGTGTTACCTCCTCTACGCAGTAACTTCGAAGCAGAGAAAAATACGATCGTAGGAAATACGCTTCTCTACGGTGCTACGTCCGGAGAAGTCTATATCAACGGACGCGCAGGAGAACGCTTCGCCGTGCGAAACTCCGGTGCGATTGCCGTAGTAGAGGGCGTGGGCGACCATTGCTGCGAATATATGACCGGAGGACGCGTCGTCGTGTTAGGCGAGACCGGCCGTAATTTTGCGGCGGGTATGAGCGGTGGCGTAGCCTACGTCTGGAATAAAAACGGCGACTTCGATTATTACTGCAACATGGAGATGGTAGAACTCTCACTTATCGAAGAAGCGAGCTATCGCAAAGAATTGCACGAATTAGTTCGTCAACACTATCGATATACCGGTTCAAAGCTGGCACGAACCTTGTTGGATGATTGGAACCGCTACGTGGAACAATTCATTCAAGTCGTTCCGATTGAGTACAAAAAAGTGTTGCAAGAAGAGCAGATGCAGAAATTGCAACAAAAGATAGCAGACATGCAACGCGATTATTAACGATATATTCAGCATATTATGGGAGATCCGAAAGCGTTCCTAACTATACACAGACAAGAAGCCGGTTATCGGCCGATACACGAACGAATTACCGATTACGGTGAGGTAGAGCAAACGCTCAATACGCGCGAGCGACGGTTGCAAGCATCGCGCTGCATGGACTGCGGCGTTCCTTTCTGCCATTGGGCATGTCCGATCGGCAACAAGCAACCCGAATGGCAAGACACTCTTTACAAGGGGAACTGGAAAGAAGCTTACGAGATTCTGGCGGAGACTTGCGATTTTCCCGAGTTCACGGGACGCGTTTGTCCGGCTCTGTGCGAGAAAAGTTGCGTATTAAAACTCTCTTGCGACGAGCCTGTGACTATCCGCGAAAACGAAGTGGCTATCATCGAAGCTGCGTTTCGCGAATCTTACATTACTCCGGCAAATCCCAAACGCAACGGAAAGCGCGTAGCAGTAATCGGATCGGGACCGGCAGGTTTAACGTTAGCCAATCGTCTGAACCGGAAAGGATATGAAGTAA
The DNA here is from genome assembly GCA_031262265.1 of Prevotellaceae bacterium. Classification (GTDB taxonomy): domain Bacteria; phylum Bacteroidota; class Bacteroidia; order Bacteroidales; family Bacteroidaceae; genus JAISIB01. The sequence goes on along the minus strand of JAISIB010000125.1, from coordinate 7,799 downwards.
CCGTCTTTGACGAAGCTGAGGAAGCGGGTGGATTATTAAGGTATGGTATTCCAAGTTTCAAGTTACATAAAACAATAATCGACCGTCGTATTCGACTAATGAAGGCGGAAAATATCACTTTCAAAATGAATACGCACGTAGATGTCGCCGCTCTGCCGGAGAACTTCGACGCATATGCCGTTTGTACAGGCGCACCCGTTCCCCGAGATTTGAAGATTGAAGGGCGAGAACTGACCGGCATTCATTTTGCATTAGAAATGTTAGGCCAACAAAACCGCGTATTGACCGGACAAGAAATCCCGAAAGAACAACGCGTAAATGCCAGAGGAAAACATGTGCTCGTGATCGGCGGCGGAGACACCGGTTCGGACTGCATCGGGACGAGTATTCGACAGGGAGCACTCAGTGTGACGCAAATCGAAATTATGCCGATGCCGCCGGAGAGTACCAATCCCATGACGCCTTGGCCGCAATGGCCGATCGTGTTGAAAACTACATCCAGCCACGAAGAAGGGTGCACGCGACGCTGGTCGCTCTCTTCCAAACGCTTCATAGGAGACAACGGAAAAGTCACCGGCGTTGAAGTCGAAGAAATAAACTGGATGAACTCCGAAGAAAGCGGAAAACCGGAAATGCGCGCCACCGGACGAACGGAAACAATCCCCGCCGATTTGGTTTTACTGGCCATGGGATACTTGAAGCCGGAACTTCCTGCCCTACCCGATGGTGTGTTTGCCGCCGGCGACGTAGTGAGCGGACCGAGTTTAGTCGTCAAAGCCATGGCCGCCGCCAAAGAAACAGCGCAAAAAATAGATATGTACTTAAAAAAATAACACCACTATGTGCGGAATTACAGGAATCTTCAAAGTAAAAGAACAAACACCCGAGCTAAGGAAAAAAACATTAAAGATGGCGCAACGTTTGCGACACCGTGGGCCCGATTGGAGCGGTATTTACGTGGGCGGATCGGCAATCATGGCGCACGAGCGTCTTTCGATCGTCGACCCGAAAAGCGGCGGACAACCCTTATACTCGTCCGACCGCAAACAAGTATTGGCCGTGAACGGAGAAATCTACAACCATCAGGAAATACGCCGCCAATATGCAGGACGTTACGAGTTTCAAACGGAATCCGATTGCGAAGTAATTCTACCGCTGTACCGAGAAAAAGGCATCAACTTCTTGGAAGACATAAACGGGATATTCGCATTTGCACTTTATGACGAAGAGAAAGACGAGTTTTTACTGGCGCGCGACCCAATCGGCGTTATTCCTTTATATATAGGCCGCGATGCCGACGGAAGAATCTACTTCGGTAGCGAGCTGAAAGCGTTGGAAGGATTTTGCGACACGTATGAGCCGTTTCTTCCAGGGCATTATTATTGGAGTAAAGAAGGTAAAATGACGCGCTGGTATCGGCGCGACTGGAAAGATTACGCCGCCGTGAAAGACAACGATGCCGATAGGAACCAACTACGCGAGGCTCTCGAAGCGGCCGTACACCGCCAATTGATGTCCGACGTTCCTTATGGCGTATTACTAAGCGGTGGTCTGGATAGCAGTATTATTTCTGCCGTCGCCAAGAAGTTCGCAGCCAAACGTATAGAGACTGACGACAAATCAGACGCGTGGTGGCCGCAACTGCACTCGTTTGCCGTCGGATTGAAGAACGCGCCCGATTTATCTAAGGCGCAAGAAGTTGCCGACCACATAGGCACCATACACCACGAAATCAACTACACCGTACAAGAAGGTCTCGACGCCATTCGCGACGTTATCTACTTTATCGAAACATACGACGTCACTACGGTGCGCGCTTCCACGCCGATGTACCTAATGGCACGCGTGATTCGTTCAATGGGCATCAAAATGGTACTGAGCGGCGAAGGTGCCGACGAAATCTTCGGCGGTTACTTATATTTCCACAAAGCTCCCGATGCGCAAGCCTTTCACGAGGAAACCATTCGCAAGCTCAGCAAGCTCTACTTGTACGACTGCTTACGCGCCAACAAAAGTCTATCGGCATGGGGCGTTGAGGGGCGCGTACCGTTCCTTGACAAAGAATTCTTAGACGTAGCCATGCGCCTAAATCCCACCGCGAAAATGGCGCCGGGCAAAACGATTGAAAAGAAAATTCTGCGCGAGGCGTTCGCCGACATGTTGCCGGAGAGCGTTGCGTGGCGGCAAAAGGAACAATTCAGCGATGGCGTCGGATACAGCTGGATTGATACGCTCAAAGCCGTTACGGCCGCCGCCGTCAGCGATGAGATGATGGCAAACGCCGCCGCGCGTTTTCCGATTAACACGCCGCAGAATAAAGAAGAATATTATTATCGTACCATTTTTGAAGAACATTTTCCCAGCGAGAGTGCTGCCCGCTCGGTGCCGAGCGTACCGAGCGTGGCATGCTCCACCGCCGAAGCATTGGCATGGGATACCGCGTTCCAACAAATGAATGAGCCGTCGGGACGCGCCATAAAGGGCGTGCACGAAGAAGCTTATTAAAGAAACGATAGAGGCGCGAATATTCGCGCCTCTATCGTTTATATATCCTATACTTTCAATTCAAGTTTCCTACTCTTCTGCTACGATTTTCAATTCTCCGCCCACGTTTGCCCATAGCATGTACACATCGATCGTATAATCACCGGTAAAAACAGATAGAACAAAACGATATTCATTCAACAGGGAGACTCCCTCTGTAAGCAGTTCTGCCAACGTTCCATAACCTTTATTTCCCCCTTCATCCAGATTTGTTGTCATCTCACTCAACCAGACATTATGGTCTCTCACATAGCCGGATGTATTATCCCAAAGGCCTATCAACGGGCCAACCTGTGCGCCACCGGATGCCGTTACAGTCGTTGCTAAACCGACACTAACACCCATACGACTACCGGAGGATGCCACTCCCACCAAGCCGCCGGCCGCTACCGTAGCCGCAGTCTCCACCGTACCCGAGAAACTACAATATAGCATATAAGCATTTTCATACACTCCGACAATTCCACCGGCATATGCAATCTCATCTTCCGTCCGGATTTTCCCCTCTACTTGTAGAAAACAGATCTCTCCTGTGACGTATCCGAACAACCCCGCCGCATAGGACGCGTGTTCCACGTTCAAACCGATAATCTGATAAAAATTTCCATTCTTACCGACCCCATAAAAACGTCCGGTAAAAGGATGGTCTTCACTGTCGCCGATCGGCCTCCAAGGCTCATCTTTCAAATCAATGTCGGTGTCCAGTCCATAAAAGGCGGCGGCATACGGATGCTCCGCCGCCACGATGTTCGTAGGCATCGTCAAACCGTTGTTAACGGCGTAGGCCAACGCAAACAATTCTTCTGAAGTATCCAAATAGAAAGTGTTCATAATCGCACTTTCTTCATCAGCCCTCACACGAGCTTTCTCCAAAATAGCAATGGTGCGTTCAGCTTCCGTAGGAACTTGATATTCCGAATCGTAGTCTACCTCCAACACACCATTGGCGGCCACGAACGTCTTTGTCAGGCTCGTCACGTAATTACGACGGTAGGGTTGACCGGTACCGACCGCACCGGCATCCGAACTCAGCAACTCTGTCTTGTCGACATCCCCGAAGAAACGCAGACCGATTGCCGTCGTCGTGACAGCTCGCACGTCTGCGTCCACCCACCAAAAGTCTGTGAAGAACAATCCGCCCGATACGCTTGCGAACGTACCTGCTTCCGTGAACGTTAACGTCGTCGGCTCTTCCGCCGGCTCACCTTCCGTCACCGTGCCGTCCGCTACGTTGAACGTCGTGCCTTCCGTCTTCGTATAGGTAACCTCTATCGCTTTCACGGCCGACAAACTCGAACCCTGTTTCTCTATCAAATTGATACGGGCAAACGGGCGGGTCAGCGTAACCAACTCTATCGTCAAAGGATCCGACGTCTTCTTCACCTCCAAACTACCGAAGAAAGCGTCCAACGCTTCGCTATCCGACAATGTAGCCGGATCGGCGATACGGGATACTTCCGTCAAGTCCTGCGTGTCATAGTACTTATCCGTATCGAGTTCGTCCACGTAATCCGCCCAAAGCAAAAAATCATAGCTTCCTTTGGCCAACGTAAATTCAAACGTGCCGTTCTCCTGCTCGTAGCGTTGCATCGGACGAATATCCTGCTCGGCCTTGTCGCGAATCTCCAAAATGTAGCGTAGCTTGTAGCCGTCTGGAATGGCCGGCTCGGCACGTGTCACGGGGTCTGCTTCCCGCTGAACGGTCAACGTCACGAGGTTGCCTACTTCGCCGCCCTCGGGCAGCTGCTCAGTCTCGGTACAGGCAGCCATCAGGCCTAACAGGAACAGGCCGCCCCAAAAAAGGTATTTCTTCATCGTTATATGAAATTGGTTTGTTATGATATGTCCAAAAAGTACTGTCCGAATAAAGAATAGCGGGCGTAGCGGAACGCCAGAGGCAAACAACGAGTGTATGCAGCAGCCTGGCGGAACGCCGGAGACGTTCAATTTGCGTAACTGCGGGTGAAACCCGCAGTACAGGCGTTCCCCATCCACTGAACCCCGAAGTGGGTTCAACTCCTGCCGGAGTTGTAGTAAGAGAGACGTTAACTACCCCAAGCTGTGCGTCGCTCCGCTCCGCTTGCATGGGGTTACGCAAATTCAACGCCTGCGGCGTTGCGCACAGTTCACCTGTGATTATGGTATATACCTGCGGCGTTAGACTGCCGAAACCGCTCGTGAGACTATCTTGTGAGGCCGTTAGATTATGCGGCTTTGTTGTGCTGCTAACTGACTTTGTTATTTTCATAAGCGACTTCGATATTTCACTATCCGAGTAAGTTGTGGAGCGCACAAAACTTGTCCGTCACCTCACAGAGCATGTCGCCAATCTGTGATCAGGCGCGTATCATTTATCCGTGTACTTTATCGGGACAAAGATAGATGTTTTGCCGGACACAAGGTATCAATCTCGAAAAGAAATCAGCCGAAGGATCGGAACGGAACGGACAAAATTAAATTTTGCGGTAACCGCTTCCGATTATCAAATAGATATTTATACCTTTGTCGCATCTTATTTTCAATACTAACGAACTAAAAGACCTTATGAAGAAGTATTTAGCAGAAATGGTGGGGACTATGGTTTTAGTCCTTATCGGATGCGGAAGTGCCGTGTTTGCCGGCGACATTGCAGGCACCGTTGGTGCCGGCGTGGGCACGCTGGGCGTAGCATTTGCCTTTGGTTTGGCCGTGGTAGCCATGTGTTATACCATCGGACACATTTCGGGTTGTCACATTAACCCCGCCATCACGTTGGGAGTCTGGCTGTCGAAACGTATGAGCGGAAAAGACGCCATCATGTACATGCTGTTTCAAATAATCGGCGCACTGATCGGTTCGGCCGTCATTTTTGCATTGGTATCCACCGGCGCTCATGCCGGACCAACCACGACCGGAGCCAATAGCTTTGCCGACGGTGCCCTGGTGCAAGCCCTGATTGCCGAAGCGGTGTTTACTTTCGTATTCGTGCTGGTCGTATTGGGATCTACCGACGATCGCAACGGCTTCGGCAACTTTGCGGGATTGGCTATCGGCCTCACGCTGGTGATTATCCACATCGTATGTATCCCGATCACGGGGACTTCCGTCAATCCGGCGCGCAGTATTGCTCCCGCGCTCTTTGAAGGTGGTCAGGCACTCTGTCAATTGTGGGTGTTCATCGTCGCTCCTTTGGCGGGCGCAGCGTTAGCGGCATGGTCGTGGAAATGTATGGATGCCGTCGAAAAGAAAAAGTAAACGACATCCGGAAGATATGATTGGGGACGAGCGGGAGCGTATGCTCCCTATCGTCCCCAAAGTTTTTTCATCCGCTCGTTAAGGACACTCTCCGCCGCATTCGGCTGCGCTTCCCAAAAGCGAGTGTCGCGCAATGCTTCGGGCAAGTATTGTTGGTTCACGAAATGGCCGGAATAATCGTGCGCGTATTTATAATCTTCGCCGTAGCCCAACTCTTTCATCAGGCCGGTAGGCGCGTTGCGCAGGTGCAAAGGCACGGGTAGGTTGCCGGTTTCCTTTACGCAGGCGATCGCTTTTTCTACGGCCAGATAAGCTGAGTTGCTCTTGGCACTGGTAGCCAGATAGACCGTCGTTTCCGCCAACAAAATGCGCCCCTCCGGCCAACCGATTTTCATCAGTCCGTCAAAACAGGCATTGGCCAACAGTAGCGCGTTCGGATTGGCAAGACCCACGTCTTCTGCCGCCAGAATCAGCAGACGTCGCGCGATGAACGCCGGATCTTCTCCGCCCTCCACCATACGCGCCAACCAGTAGACGGCCGCATCGGGGTCGCTTCCTCGTATCGACTTTATAAATGCGGATATGATGTCATAATGCATCTCGCCGTCCTTATCATACGCCAATGGGTTTTGCTGCAAACGTTCGGTCACGATAGCATCGGTAATGACCACCGGATCGGTACTCTCCGCCTCGACGACAAGTTCCAGTATGTTGAGCAACTTGCGCGCGTCGCCGCCCGAGAAACGAAGCATGGCCGTATCTTCCCGCACTTCGATCTGTCGCTCTTTCAAATACATATCGGTATGAATGGCTCTGTCCAGCAGTTCCAACAAGTCTTCCTTGTCTAAGGAACGGAGCACATAGACTTGACAGCGCGACAACAACGGACGTATCACCTCGAACGAAGGATTTTCGGTAGTCGCACCGATTAATGTAATGACGCCTTTCTCCACAGCTCCGAGCAACGAGTCTTGCTGCGACTTGCTGAACCGATGTATCTCGTCGATAAATAGAATCGGATTGTTGCTGCCGAAGAAACGGCCGCTTTTCGCTTTTTCTATCACCTCGCGCACGTCTTTCACGCCGGACGTCACGGCACTCAACGTGTAAAAAGGCGTTTCCAGCTTGTGGGCAATGATTTGAGCCAACGTCGTCTTACCGACGCCCGGCGGCCCCCACAAAATAAACGAAGAAATCCGACCGGACTCTATCATCTTGCGCAACACGGCACCCTCTCCTACCAGATGCTTCTGCCCGATATATTCATCGAGCGTGCGAGGACGCATGCGCTCAGCCAGCGGTTGTGACATGGTATACTCTCTTTTTCTTAAAACCTCATCAGTATCATAAAGCGAACACCATCTCGGTTGATTCCCGGATGATCTAAATAGTTTAAACGCCGTACATACTCGATATGTAACAGCTTAAATACATTATAAACTCCCACGCTAATTTCCATATACGGCACTTTCGGATCCATCACGAAAGCCGACGGCTCGCCGCCGCGCATCGGGAAACGGAATAGTTCGGGATCTCCCGTGCGTACGTAAGGATTATTTTTGTCCGTCAGCGTACCCCACAACGTACGGAAACGGAAAACTTCGCGCCATTTCAGATGTTTGATCAACGGAATGCGGTTGAAAAGTTTGCCGTTCATTTCGTAAGTCACGGCAAGCGAAGCGTAGCGATCATTTAAGAACTCCATACTATTAATAAGCATGAAGGTCTCCTGCTGCGTGATATAGGAAAGATTGGCTGCCGGCATGATCAACAGCGGAAAAGGTACCTTGTTCCACTGCGCGCCGGCCTTCAATGTAGCATCCACATGCCCCCACGAAGAAAGCCAAAAGCGTTTCCAAATAGTAGCTTCGGTAAAATTAAAATTGTATTCGCCGCCCAACACATCCTTGAAGCCGGCCGTATGACTCAGTGTGTAGACAGGCATATCTATGGCCACCGGATATCGCCGTTGTTTGGTATTTACATAACGCCGCCCGGGCGCATAACTTAACGTCGCGTTA
>JAISIB010000082.1 GCA_031262265.1 Prevotellaceae bacterium | reverse complement strand
ACGCACTGCATGCTTACTTACCATTTCTACCCGCTGTCAAAACCAATCAACCCCGAGTAAATTCGCTGCAAAGGTATGAAATTATTTTCGGCTTCGGCAAAACAAATCCGTATCGTTTTGCGTTTCATAAGTATATCAGCTATTTAAACGCTTCACTAACATCTATAAAAATGCTTTAACAATGCTTTACGGATTGCTTACGTACACAGAAGAACACCAGCAGAAAATAAATCTGGGCGATTACGTCCAATCGCTGGCCGCCAGACAATTTCTACCACGCGTAGATATGTTTCTGAATAGAGAAAAGCTGGCATACTATCGAGGCCCGAAAGTAAAACTTGTCATGAACGGGTGGTTCACACATACCAAATCCAATGATTGGATTCCGTCAGAAGATATTATTCCCTTATTTGTTGCGTTTCACATCAATTCATCTGCCGTTCCTTACGTGCTTTCCGAGCAAGGCATCGCCTATTTGAAAGCGCATGCGCCTATCGGTTGTCGTGATTACAATACGGTGAGTTTGTTGCAAGACAGAGGGATAGAGGCCTATTATACGGGCTGCATGACGTTGACGTTAAGCTCGTATCAAGCACCGCCGGAAGAACGTACCGATGAAATTCTGTTCGTAGAACCGCTCTATAACTTCTTGTCATGGCACACGCTCATAGAGAACAGAGCAAACCTCTATTATATCATCAAATACGGCGAACTCGGCAATATCAATCAGAGGAAACGATTCCTGCGCCGGATCATTGATAAGGAGATACGCGAAAATGCCGTTTCTCTGCATCAGATGATTGCCACCCACAAATATACGGAAGAAGAGAAGTTTCAAATGGCCGAAACGCTTCTACGTAGATATGCTCGCGCCCGCGCCGTGATCACATCGCGCATTCATTGTGCACTGCCTTGCTTAGGAATGGAAACGCCGATGGTCTTTCTCGACGGATTTACTCAGCAAACCGACACCTGTCGCTTCGCCGGCATTACCGACATGTTTTATAAGGTGAGTATCAAACCAGATACAGAAGAATATCAAGCCAATTTCCCGTTGGAGCATGAGCAAATCACACGCACAACGTTACCCGAGAAGAATTTAGGGCTGCATTATGAGTTGGCAGCCTCTCTACGGAAAACAGTTAGTGAATTTATCAACGAAGAAATATCGTAGAAACGGCTACGAAGGAATCTCGTCGTCCCAATCTTCCTCCCAATATTCTTCTTCGTCAGGCTCCTCATCAGGAAGTCTCAGGTCTTCGTCTTCTCCCTCGTCGTGCAATTCGGTAAATAGCTTGCGAACATCCTTGGCACGATGAACCATCGGCGTATCTATCTTGTTGCTCTCCTTATTCAGCTCATCCCAGAGAATATCTTTCAAGGTCTGAATGCCAAGTCCCGTAACGGAAGATATAAAGACGTGCGGCACACCGGCCGGAAGCGTCGGTTCTATTTCATCGATCAATTCCTGATCCAACATGTCGCTTTTCGTGACGGCCAACACCCGTTGTTTGTCAAGCAACTCGGGATTAAATGTTCTCAGTTCGTTCAGAAGAATGTCATAATCGGCACGAATATCATCACTATCGGCGGGTATCATGAAAAGTAAAAGAGAATTGCGCTCGATATGCCGTAAGAACCGCAATCCAAGTCCTTTTCCTTCGCTGGCACCTTCGATGATACCGGGAATATCCGCCATCACGAACGATTTACCGTCGCGATAGGAAACGATACCGAGGTTAGGCTCCAACGTAGTAAAGGGATAATCCGCAATCTTTGGCTTTGCGGCGGAAACGACGGAGAGTAGCGTAGATTTTCCCGCGTTCGGAAATCCGACAAGCCCCACGTCTGCCAATAGTTTCAATTCAAAAATGACTGTCAGCTCCTGTGCCGGTTCGCCCGGCTGCGAGAAACGAGGAGCTTGGCGGGTTGCCGTGCGAAAATGCCAATTGCCCAATCCGCCGCGTCCGCCTTTCAGCAGGACGACTTCCTGTTCGTGATCGGTAACGTCGCAAATGTATTCTCCCGTCTCGGCATTGTAGACCACCGTCCCACAGGGTACTTCAATTATTTTATCTGCCCCGTCTTTGCCGAAGCTCCGCTGGCGACTGCCCGACTCTCCGTGTCCGGCCAACGCATGACGTTCGTATTTCAAATGAAGTAGTGTCCAATAGTTCCGATTACCGCGCAATATGATATGGCCGCCGCGTCCGCCGTCTCCGCCGTCGGGGCCTCCTTTCGGAATATATTTCTCGCGTCGGAAATGAGTGGAACCTCGCCCACCCTTTCCCGATCGGCAATAAATCTTTACGTAGTCTACAAAATTCGTTTCTGCCATCTATTTCCTTTCTTCTATTGCCGAGACGATTTGATCCGTTATTCGTTGCAAATCGCCTAAGCCTTGTATATAGGCATACTTGCCCTCTTCTTTATACCAATCTTTCAACGGCGCGGTTTGTGTATGGTATACGTCCAGACGTTTGCGTATCGTCTCCTCATTATCATCTGCCCGACCCGATTCTTGTCCGCGTTTTATCAGCCGTTTCATCAACTCTTCTTCCGGCACATCCAAATCAAGCATGAGCGTAATATACTGTCCGCGTTTGTCCAACATTTCTTTCAGTGCTTCGGCCTGCGCAATCGTACGCGGGAATCCATCGAATATGACGCCGTTGCTTTCTGTCAGTTTGTCGAGCACATCGGCAAGAATCTCCACCATCAATGTATCGGGAATCAGTTGTCCTCTTTCAATGTACTCCTTCGCAGTGCGTCCCAACGCCGTATTACTCTTTATCTCGGCGCGCAATACGTCGCCCGTTGAAATGTGGTGCAAGCCATATTTTTCAATAATGCGCTCGCTTTGTGTACCCTTGCCGGATCCGGGGGCACCAAAAATAACTATATTCAGCATGATTTAAGATATTATTGTGTTATGATTCGTCGCTGTCGCAAATAGTATATATCTCCGGATAATTACGTCCCATTCCATCGTAATCCAATCCGTATCCGACGATAAAATCATTCGGAATATTCATCGCCACGTACTCGACGTTCAAAGCTACCTTTAATTTGTCCGGTTTAAGCAGCAGCGTCGCGATATGTATTTCCTTGGGATGGCGCGCACCTAACGATTCGAGCAAATGCTGCATGGTTTGTCCCGTATCAACGATGTCTTCCAGAATGATAACTACGCGATCGGTCAGGTCTTCATTCAATCCGAATACTTCCTTAATCCGTCCCGTCGACGTAACGCCTTGATAAGACGCCAATTTGACAAAAGATATTTCGCAAGGAATGGTGATATGTTTCATCAAATCGGCACTGAACATGAAAGCTCCGTTCAATACGCTTAGAAACAACGGTTCTTTACCGGCAAAGTCACGATTTATTTCGTCAGCTACCCGCTTTACCTCTTTTTGGATGGTTTCTGCCGAGATAGACGCGGAGAAACGCTTGTCTTTGATAGTGATAACGCTCATAATAGGCCGTTTTTTGAAAATTGGGGCAAAAGTACGGCTTTTCTTTTAGGATAGCAAGGAAGTATTCGCGTTATTCTCAGTAACACAAGGTTAATCCATGCAAATAACGCCGTATGTTATGGTCATAACTTCGTGGGAAAATCTGTTTTCAAAGCTTGATAATTGATTTTTTCGGCCTCAAAATTCGCAAGGCCGCTTTAATACGATTATCTTTGCCCTTGTTATTGGATGAACGAATGAAAATATTCACAAATACACAGGTGCGCGACTTAGATGCGTATACCATCGAGCACGAACCGATAGCGTCCATTGATCTGATGGAGCGTGCGGCACATGCGATCGTGTCATATCTCTGCGCGCGCTACCTACCGAACGTTCCATTTGTCGTATTTGCCGGACCGGGAAACAACGGTGGCGATGCGTTGGCCGTCGCTCGTTTGCTGCTGGAAGCGGGATACGATACGAAAGCCTATTTGTTCGCTCCGCACGATAAGCTCTCACCGGATTGCCGTACGAACATGCAGCGACTACAACAAGCGTCATCCGACTGTCTGACCGTGAGTATGAATCCGGCTTCGTTCACGGTGCCCGAATTGACCGATGTTCCTATCATTATCGACGGTCTGTTCGGTTCCGGACTGAATCGTCCGATCAGCGGCGACTATGCGCTCATCGTCCGGTATATGAATCGTTGCGACGCGCAAGTGATTTCGATTGACATCCCTTCCGGCTTGATGGCAGAAGATAATCGCTCGAATACGCCGGAAACGATCGTCCGAGCCAATATGACGCTTACGCTTCAATCCCCCAAGCTGGCTTTTTTCTTGGCCGAGAATGCCGACTACGTAGGCGACTGGCAGATTTTACCCATTGGCATCAGCGAGGAGGCTATCCGACTGACAAAGACGCCCTACTCTTATATAAAAGGAATAGAAGATTTGCAGATAAAATGGCGGGTACGCCCGAAATTTGCACACAAAGGCATGTTCGGACACGCTCTCCTAATAGCCGGTTCGCAAGGCATGGCCGGTGCGTCTATTTTGGCGGCGCGTGCTTGCCTACGCTCAGGAATCGGATTGCTTTCGGTACGTGCTCCGCTGAACAACTTACCGATCTTGCAAGCGACCGTACCCGAAGCGATGGTTTTGTCCGACCCGAACGCGCAAGTATTCAGTACGGCGGTAGACGTAGAGCGTTACCAAGCGATAGCCATCGGTCCGGGATTGGGACAAGCCGCTTCGACGAGCAAAGCAGTCGAGGCGCAGCTGGCTATATGTCGGCGTCCGATGGTAATAGATGCGGATGCGCTGAATATATTAGCTTCCACCGCTACGCTATCAAGCGTGCCGGCCAACTCAATCCTCACGCCGCATCTCAAAGAATTGGAACGTCTGATCGGCACATGCGGTAGTGATTACGAGCGTCTGCTACGTGCGTCCGATTGCGCACAGAAATATCATTTGTACATCGTATTAAAAGGTGCGCACACGGCTATTCTGTCACCCGACGGAACCATCTCCTTCAATTCCACAGGTAATCCCGGCATGGCAACCGGCGGCAGCGGAGACGTATTGACCGGCATTCTGTTGGCATTGCTCGCGCAAGGTTACACCCCGAAGGAGGCTGTGCGCATGGGCGTATTCGTTCATGGACTGGCCGGCGACATCGCGACCAAACGCATAGGTCTTCCTCAACTAATTGCCGGCGATATAATAGAATCTCTACCCGCTGCTTGGCAGCAGCTGTATGCCGAATACTCAACTTACTCACATTATTAAAACATACACATGCAAACAACTCCTGAATTTCTAATTATTGCCGGAGCTAACGGTGCGGGAAAAACCACTGCGGCATATACGCTCTTACCTGATATATTGGCATGCAAAGAATACGTAAATGCGGATGAGATTGCACGTGGCCTGTCACCTTTCCAAGTGGAAACAGTTGCTATTGAGGCCGGAAAAATCATGTTACAGCGTATTACAGAGTTACTAAATACCCATAAAAGTCTCGCTATTGAGACAACTTTAGCATCGAAAATATACCAAAAATACATATCAATGGCGAAAAGACAAGGATACCACGTCTCTCTGATATTTTTCTGGTTACAGGATTTGTCATTGGCAAAAGAACGTGTAAGGACTCGTGTATTATCAGGTGGGCACCATATAGATAATTCTATTATAGAACGCAGATATTATAACGGCATCCTGAACCTGTTTGATATTTACCTCTCATTAGTAGACAATGTTCTATTGTACGACAACTCACAAGGTGAGCCTTCGCTCATAGCTGAGATCTCGATGAAAACAGATATAACAATCATAGACAAAGACAAATATAATCTTTTAATAGCGCAATATGAAAACAGAAAAAGAACTTGCTGAATTTAAATGCAAAGTATCCGAAGGGTTACATCTGGCTTACCAGAAATTGGTAGAAAAGACAAAGAAAGAAGGCGGTGAACTGGTCGTTATGCGCGACGGTAAAGTGGTACGGATTAAACCGGAGTAAAAATATCACTCCATGACTCATTTCGTCGCAATTGACTTTGAAACGGCAAACGGATACCGATCCAGTATATGCAGCATCGGCGTAGTGATCGTTAAGGAGGGAATCATTACCGACAGCATTTATCGATTGGTACGCCCCGAACCGGAGTGGTATTCTTGGCACAATACGCAAGTGCACGGACTGACGGCGGCCGACACCGAAGATGCACAGGTATTCCCCTATGTGTGGGCGGAAATTGCACCAAAACTTATCGGATTGCCGCTGGTTGCCCACAATAAAAGTTTTGACGAGGGTTGTCTGCGTGCCGCATACCGTGTCTATCAAATGGACTACCCGGATTACGAATTCCACTGCACCTGCCAAGCCTCGCGTCGCGTATTCGGACGAGAGTTGCCCAATCATCAACTACAAACCGTAGCTCGCCGTTGCGGCTATGACCTCACCAATCATCATCACGCACTGGCCGATGCTGAGGCTTGTGCGCACATAGCGATACACATCCTTTGAGGCGTATTTTTCTCCGTTTGTTAGCGTATTATGCCCGTAAGATAATTTATTTTCCTCGTCGGATATTTTCATAAGAAAGCCGGAAAATAGCACTTTTCAAGCCGGAAATACATTTTTGGCACGGTATTTGCTTATCTTTGCAGTATAGTATTTGAAATATAAGGTAAAAGGAGAACCTATCAATGAATAATCAGTTTACACCAAAGGTGCCTAAAATAATTCTATTCAGTAAAGAAGAGGCGCAACGGCTGCATTCTTCCTATATCGGACCTGAACATTTTCTGCTCGGCCTTATCAGGGACGGCGACAATAAAGCGGTAAATACATTACGCAGTTTGCATTTGGACTTTAATATGGTCAAAAGAAAATTGGAAGCACTCGTGGCGCGTCACTCCGACGATGCTTTCGACACAGGTAAGGAGATACCGCTTTCGGAAGAAGGCAATAAGATTCTACGCATGTGCATGCTCGAAGCAAGACTTTTGAAAGATGAAGCGGCAGACACGGAACATATCCTGTTGGCCATTCTGAAAGACCATAACAATCAGGCTGCTGTGGTTCTGGAAGAGAGTAACGTAGATTACAAACAAGTGCTCGGACATTTAACTTCGGACATACGCGCCGGACTTGGTTTCAGCGAAGACGATGAAGAAGAGATGTCTACTCCGCCGACTTCCGGAAATGACAAACAAACGGCTACTGCCGGCCGAAAATCCGAGAATAATACGCCAATGCTTGACAATTACGGTACAGATATGACGAAAGCGGCAGCAGAAGGCAAACTTGATCCCGTAGTGGGGCGTGAACGTGAGATAGAGCGGTTAGCTCAGATTCTGAGTCGCCGTAAAAAGAATAATCCCATACTAATCGGCGAGCCGGGCGTAGGCAAGTCTGCTATCGTAGAAGGGTTGGCTTTGCGCATAACACAGAAGAAAGTTTCACGTATCTTGTTCGGAAAACGCGTAATAAACTTGGATATGGCGTCCGTTGTAGCCGGTACGAAATACCGCGGGCAGTTTGAGGAACGTATCCGAGCCATTTTGCAAGAATTGCAAAGCAATCCCGACGTAATCTTATTCATCGATGAAATCCATACCATAGTGGGAGCCGGATCAGCTACCGGTTCGATGGATGCAGCCAATATGTTGAAACCGGCGTTGGCTCGCGGGGAAATACAATGTATAGGTGCCACGACGCTCGACGAGTATAGAAAGAACATAGAAAAGGACGGCGCGTTGGAACGCCGCTTTCAAAAGGTGCTCGTTGAACCTACTACTGCTGAGGAGACACTACAAATTTTGCAGAACATTAAGGACCGGTACGAAGATCATCATAACGTATCATACACAGATGCCGCCTTAGAAGCATGCGTCAAGTTGACGGAAAGATATATCAGCGACCGTAATTTTCCCGACAAAGCCATTGATGCGATGGACGAAGCCGGTTCGCGCGTGCACCTCGGCAATCTGAGCGTTCCCAAAGAGATAGAAGATCAAGAGAAACGGATAGAATCTGTTTCCGCACTGAAAGACAATGCGGTGAAAACGCAGAATTACGAAGGAGCGGCCAACTATCGCGACCAAGAACGGGTCTTGCAAGAAGAACTCTCTCGCATGAAACAAAAATGGGAGGCGGAGTTGAAAGAACAGCGTGTCATCGTGGACGAAGAACAGATCGCCAATGTCGTTTCTATGATCTCGGGGGTACCGGTACAACGCATGGCACAATCCGAAGGCGTCAAATTGGCAGGAATGAAGGAGACACTGAAAGGAAAGGTTATCGCACAGGAAGCAGCCATAGACAAATTGGTAAAAGCTATACTGCGTAGTCGCATCGGCCTGAAAGATCCTAACCGACCGATAGGTACGTTTATGTTTTTGGGGCCGACCGGCATCGGGAAGACCCATCTTGCGAAAGAATTGGCTAAATATATGTTCGGATCTGCCGATGCGCTGATTCGTATCGATATGAGTGAGTACATGGAGAAGTTCACTGTTTCCCGTTTGGTCGGTGCTCCTCCGGGCTACGTCGGATATGAAGAAGGCGGGCAACTGACCGAACGCGTACGCCGCAAGCCTTATTCGATCGTCTTACTGGACGAAATAGAGAAAGCGCACCCCGACGTCTTCAACTTACTATTGCAAGTGATGGACGAAGGTCGTCTGACGGATAGTCTGGGACGAAGCGTGGATTTCAAGAACACTGTGATCATTATGACATCCAATATCGGTACGCGCCAACTGAAAGATTTCGGCACGGGCATAGGTTTTGCGGCGCAAGACCGAAAGAACGACAAAGAATACACGCGCGCCGTCATACAGAAAGCACTGAACAAGTCGTTTGCGCCGGAGTTCTTAAACCGAGTGGATGAAGTCATCACATTCGACCAACTCTCATTGGACGCAAT
>JAISIB010000063.1 GCA_031262265.1 Prevotellaceae bacterium | reverse complement strand
CTTCCGATCTTTCGGAAAAGAAACCAAGCCGGAGATTTTTATACGGAAATTTCTTTTTGCCAATGGCTTTAGATATAGAAAAAACGTAAGAGACTTGCCCGGCAAACCTGATATTGTTTTGCCAAAATATAAAACTACTATTTTCATTCATGGCTGTTTTTGGCACGGACACGATTGCAAGCGCGGGGGATTACCGGAGAGCAATTTTGAGTTCTGGAAAGAAAAAATCGGCAACAATATAGAACGCGACAAACGCAATATAGTAGATTTGAAACAATTGGGATGGAATGTAATTGTTATTTGGCAATGTGAAATCAGAAATATTAGATTAAGGGAGGGGCGTTTGGAAAAATTGATTTCGGAGTTGCACTATATTATCCCTAAAACATAAGATGTTTACAATTGTTTGTTAGGCTATCCATTCAGCAGTGTGCTTAAAGCAATGAAGATTCGCGTTGAATGTAAACCGGCGGCAATATAGTAATTCGGTATCTACGTTATTACACACTTCTCTCAAGGTTTCTATGCAATCTTCTATATAAAACCAGAGCGGCATACCGTTAGGTTTTCTCATGTAATAACATGTATCGTATTTTTTAGTTTCACTTGGCCGACTATAATATATTTTGGGCGCAGCTTCTGCTATTTTGCTCCACTGTTCAAGTCCTGCTTCTCCGCCTATGGGATACCTAATCGGGCATTCCATACCATCGAATTCTATATAATAGCCATCGCATTCACTGGAAAAATAATCGTCAATGAGGTCGTTATCTATACAACCATCTATGATGTCTGTAATTCTATTAGCACGTGTAGCTAAATCTCGAAGAGCGTTAATCAATACTTCTTCAAAATCTTTCAATATGTCTTCACTTGCGACTTGCATTTACGTAAGGGAGTCACTTACTCTATTTGAGATAATTTTTTTATATTTTCCGCAGCAAAGTTATGAAAGAAATGTATATAATGGTTGTATAGCGGTGATTAACTGAATTCGTTATGAAATCCGTGTCTTGTCAATATGGCTGCAAAGATGGTAGATGGAGAATTCGCGGATTTAGTTGAAAAGAGGTTGCTTTATAAAAGCGGAGAAACCAAATCAGTCAAATATTTGTTTAGCGATGCCGAATAAATGCCGAATAAATGCCGAATAAATGCCGAAATTTATCTCATGTTTATGAAGTATTTATCCTTGTTCGTCAAATATAATACCCGAAAAGGTGTTGTTCTGAAAGTAATCGCTATATTTGTACCCGAAAAGGTATTAAAAATGGAGAATTTACCATTCAATGAATATGTGAAGACAAAGCGCAAAGCACTTGGGCTTTCACGTGAGGAGTTGGCGCAGAAAGCGGGCGTTGGAATACGTTTTTTGCGCGAATTGGAACAAGGAAAGACAACGCTGAAAATGGACAAGGTAAATCAGGTGTTAAGATTGTTTGGTGCGCAAGCGGGAGTCGTTCCGATGGATAGAACTAATCTGATAACGAAATGAAGCAAGCCAAGATATTCATGTATAACCATTCGGCAGGTATTCTCACCGAGGATGAAAACGGCTATACTTTTGCATACGACCCCGACTATTTGGCAAGCGAAGTTGCCGAACCGATAAGCTTTACTATGCCTTTGAGGGATGAACCATATATAAGTGGCGTATTGCATCCTTTCTTCGATGGGCTTATTCCCGAAGGCTGGCTATTGGATATTGCCGAAAAGAATTGGAAAATAAATAATCGTGACCGTATGTCCTTACTGCTTGCTTGTTGTAAGGATTGTATAGGTGCTGTTAGCGTTCAATCGATTTAGAATCCGTAATTATGGAAAGATGTTTATACTGTTATCAAGCATTGGAGCAAGGACAGATTGATTTTCATCCGCAATGTTCCAAGCGGATGTTCGGGACTGTCGTGCCTCCCGTTCTTCCCTATACGAAAGCTGACATCGAACGATTGGCGTTGGAAGTGGTTCGTTCACAAGTGACGCTTACAGGCGTGCAGCCAAAATTGTCCGTTGATGTGGAAAGAGGAAGAGATGATGGGAAAGAACGTTTTACGATAGTTGGCTTGTGGGGGCGATATATCTTAAAACCGCAAACAGAGCAGTATCTTTGTCTTCCGGAGAACGAAGATCTTACTATGCATTTGGCCGGACTTGCCCGTATACAAACCGTACCTCATTCTCTGGTGCGCTTCCAAGACGGTTCATTGGCATACGTTACTAAGCGGATAGATCGTAACCGGAAGGGAGATAAAATACCGATGGAAGATATGTGCCAATTGACGGAGAAACTGACCGAACAAAAATATAAAGGTTCTCATGAGCAGATTGCCAAAAAGATAATGGAGTTCTCGGCTTATCCGGTGTTAGATTTAATCAATTATTTTGAGGTGTTGTTGTTTTGCTACCTGACCGGCAATGCTGACATGCACCTGAAAAACTTTTCGCTTTACAAAAAAACGGGTGAATATGTCTTAGCACCGGCTTATGATTTAGTATCTACGAAACTTGTGATTCCTCAAGATAATGAAGAGTTGGCGTTGACTTTGAATGGGAAAAAAAGTAATTTGAAAAGGAGAGATTTTGATAGTCTTCTGAAAGGAAGAGACGTAGAAGACAAAGCAATCGACAATGTCTATAATAAATTTCAAAAAGTAATACCAAAATGGTTGGCTTTCATTGATTGTTCTTTTCTGCCTGAGCAAATGAGAGAGGAATACAAAACGCTAATACAGAAAAGATGGGCTATATTGAGTGAATAACCCGCATCTCACACTTTTTACAATCGAATTCTAACCGAAAGCGTTGGCCGTTGGGAGCTTGCAACACGAACGGCTCGCGATAAGGCGAACGTTTGCCCTGATGCACGGGGCACCAACCCATCGCATACCGTAAGCAGTATTTGGTAAACATAAGAGGAACGGCAGTCGCCGGCGGTTGCACCTCGAATGCGGCGTCTATTTGTTCGACACGGTGGGCACGATAGAACGCGGCGGCTTCGGCGTTGGCTACGTTGCCCAAGTAGGTCAGTTTTTGCGCGGGGTAGGGGTGTGTGGTCGGTCGGATAACGGCACACTCGCGCCGGAACCGAATGCGGCGTACGCGCAACAATCCTTCGATCATTTGCCGCCGCCACGTGGCGAGTTGCGAAAGCGGAATAAAATAATCAGACATTTGTTGTACGTCTATGCTTCGCGTCGTGAAAGGCGTGTTGCCTAATTTCATCAGCTGAGCATGCAAATTGTCCGCTTGCGAAGTCTTAGCGAGCTGCTTGTCGGCAACGAATGCCCGCGTATATCGATTGCCGTTCTCATCCGATAGTTCCCAGACGAAGCCAAATTCGCAGGTTCGCAATTGCCAATCAACGGCAATCCGGCGTTTGGCCGTATCGGGAGAAGTCAACATTTGTTCCCATTCGCGGTCGTAGTTGCGATAGACTACCGTGCGCGGTGCGATAGCTAACGGTTCTTGGAAATAGAGTCGGTTCGCTTCTACGCGATTGATACGACTGCCCTGCAATTCGCCCCGTGCATCGTAGAAGCAGATGCCGTCTCCGTTGTGAAACGACTTGACGCCCGCGATAGTTACGCAATTGCCTTTCACCTCTTTCACCATGCCCATTTCCTCGCCGACGGACTTCGGCGTATCGGGATTGGAAACGGTTGCATTTAGCCCGTCCAAAAAATAATTAGTAAAGCCGCGCGCGAAACTTTTATACGGAGTTGGTTGAAAAACAAACGTGGATATTCCGGCAGATGTGCGCGCGTATTCTGGACGGCGGGCAAATATTTCGTCCAATCGTTGTCGGTAGTAGGCCGTGACGTTCTTGACGTAGGATAGCTCTTTGAGTCGTCCTTCTATCTTTAATGACGTTGCACCGGCATCCAGCAACGTTTCCAACCGGTCGCTTTGATTCAGGTCGCGCAACGAGAGCAGGTGTTTGCGGCGGGCGATAATCTTACCGTCGGCGTCTATCCACGTATAGGGCAAGCGGCACAACTGTGCACATTCGCCGCGGTTGGCACTGCGACCCGTGCATGCCTGACTGATATAGCACTGTCCGCTGTAGCTGACGCACAAGGCTCCGTGCACGAAAACTTCGAGCGGCACGTCGGTCGCCGCGTGAATGCGGCGTATCTCATTGAGGGAAAGTTCGCGAGCCAGTACTATGCGGCGAAAACCTGCGTCGGCCAGAAATTTTACTTTTTCGGGCGTGCGATTGTCCGTTTGCGTGCTGGCATGTAGCGGCATTGGTGGCAGATGGAGGCGGGTGATTCCCATATCTTGTACGATGAGTGCGTCGATGCCTGCGTGGTATAATTGCCAGCACAAACGTTCGGCTTCCGGCAACTCATGGTCAAAGAGCAACGTATTGACTGTGGCATACACGCGGGCGTCATAGGTATGTGCATACTCCGCCACGCGCGCCAAATCTTCCAATGAATTGGTCGCGGCAGCCCGTGCTCCGAATTGCGGCGCACCTATATATACGGCATCGGCTCCGTGATCAATCGCCGCGATGGCGCACTGTGCATCCCGCGCAGGCGACAACAATTCGATAGCGCGTACCGTCATACGATTTCGTCGATGTTGTAAGGCGTTTCTTGATAGACGTAGTAGTTGAGCCAGTTGGAAAACAAAAGGTGAGCGTGTGCGCGCCAACGCACCAGCGGTGCTTGGTTCGGATCATTGTCGCGATAGTAGTTGACGGGGAGTTCGATGGGCAATCCTTTATTCAGGTCGCGGCGGTACTCCGTATCCAAAGTCAGCGGCGAATACTCGGAATGTCCCGTGACAAAGAATTCTCGTCCGCCCCGCGCCATGACCATATATACGCCCGATTCCGGCGAAGAAGAGAGCAGGGTCAACGCGTCGTTTTCGCGAATGTCCGCTTCGCGCACTTCGGTGTGGCGGCTATGCGGCACGTAGAATTCATCGTCGAACCCCCTGAATATAGGAACGAGCGGATTCGTCAGGCTGTGTTTGAACACGCCGAACATTTTCTTGTCGAGCGGATATTTCGGTATGCCGTAGTGATAGTACAATCCGGCTTGCGCCGCCCAGCAAATGTAGAACGTAGACGTCACGTGCGACTTTGCCCATTCAAAGATCTCCGTCAGTTCCGGCCAATAGTTTACCTGTTCAAAGTCGAGCAACTCGACCGGCGCGCCGGTAATAATCATGCCGTCGTACTTACTCTCTCGCAACTTATCGAAATCGGAGTAGAAAGTCAGCATGTGCGACACAGGTGTGTTCTTGGAGGTGTGAGTCTTCATTTTCATGAACGTCAGTTCCACTTGTAACGGCGTATTTGAAAGTAAACGGATCAGATCTGTTTCCGTCGTGATTTTGAGGGGCATTAAGTTGAGAACGACAATTCGTAACGGGCGAATATCTTGTTGTGTGGCGCGTGAGGAATCGATGACGAAAATATTTTCGCGCTTCAACAATTCTATGGCGGGAAGCCTATCTGGCACGTTTAGCGGCATATTATGTTGGCTTTTATGTGAATAAGAGTGTCCAAAGGTACGGAAAAAAACTACTTTTTGTATCTTTGCCGGTCTAAACGACGAAAAGATGCGATACACGGCTTTCTATCGGACATTGTTTTTGATGGCATTTTTGTCGGTTGCGATTGTAAGCAACGATCTGTGCGCGCAAACGGCAGAGACGGAAACGGCGGCATCCTCGGCGAGTGATACCGTACGCGTCAGTCTGCTGACATGTAGCGCAGGAACGGAAATCTATTCGTTGTTCGGTCACACGGCCATACGCTATGAAGACCCTGCCGCCGATATAGATTATGTGTTCAACTACGGATTGTTCAGTTTTGATACTCCGAACTTCATCTGGCGTTTTATGCTCGGTCAAACAGATTACTTGCTGGGCATCAATTACTACGCCGATTTTGTGCGGGCATATAAAGCGAGCGGTCGGAAAGTTACGGCGCAATATCTCAACCTGAGTTCGGAAGAAAAACGACGGCTGTATGAGGCGTTGATAGAAAACTATCGTCCCGAGAATCGCACCTACCGGTATAATTTTTTGTACGACAATTGTGCGACGCGGCCACGCGATAAGATAGAAGAATGTCTAAACGGCACTCTTGTATATGCGCCGCATGCTACGGATTCGCCGGTGACGTATCGGCAAATTATCCATCAGTATTCAAAAGACTATGCGTGGGACACGTTCGGGATGGACTTTTGTTTGGGAAGTCGGGCGGATTTGCCCATCGACAATCGGCAAGAGATGTTCGCGCCTTTTTATCTGGCTGCACATTTTGCTGCTGCGCGCATTATTCCGCATGACGCTTCGCACCCCGAATACAACATAGTGTCTCATACTATTGACTTATTGCCGGAAACAGCTCCGTCGGTAGAACCGTCGGTAGTCACTCCGTTGCTTCTATTCGTGCTGCTGTTGATTGTCGGTGCGGGCGCAACTGTCTATGACGTTCGCCGGCATCGTTTGCTGTGGGGATTGGACGCTATCTTATTCGCCGTTGCCGGTCTGGCAGGCTGTTTGTTGACATTTCTTGTTTTCTTTTCGGAGCATCCGGCCGTCAGTTCCAATTATCTATTGTGGGTATTCCATCCGCTGCATTTGTTCGCTGTGCCGTGGATGATTGTCGCCGAACGTAAAAGCCGCTTGTGCGCCTATCATTATATCAACGTACTGCTAATACTCAGCTTCTTGTTGTTTATACCCTTTTCTCCGCAGTATATCAATCCGGCAATCGTGCCGATTGTGTTGTGCCTGCTGATACGCTCTGCCGCCAATATTATAATTACCTATCAACGAAAGAGAAGATGAACGGGAAGATACTTACCTCACTGTTGGCGTTGCTTTCGCTGGGCACCGTACAAGCGCAGAACGCTTCCGCCGTTCCTCGTCTGGTGGTAGGCCTGACGATAGATCGTTTGCGAACGGATTACATAGAGGCTTTCTCCGAATTGTATGGCGACAAAGGTTTTCGCCGCCTGCAACGGGAAGGACGCTTATATAAGCAAATGAATTTTTCTTTCGCCGCGCCGGATCGCGCCTCGGGCATAGCCTCCATATATACAGGTGCCGCGCCGGCGATGAACGGGATTGTCGCGCAACAATGGTTGGACATCCATACGCTGCGCCCGACGGACTGTACCGAAGACGCAGATTACATTGGTTACTACACGAATGAAAACGCTTCGGCTAAGAAATTGCTTACTTCTACCGTTGCCGATGAATTGAAAATAGCCACAGAAGGGAAAGCACTGGTGTATGCTGTCTCTCCTTTCCGCGATGCCGCAATATTCGCCGCCGGCCATCTGGCCGATGGAGCTTTCTGGCTCAACGATATAACGGGTAAATGGTGCGGTACGAGTTATTATACCGAGTTTCCCGACTGGCTAAGTAGATACAACGATACGCAGGGCATTGATTCGCGTATTAGGGACTATAAACTGGAAGGCGAACGGCGCAATCAATACAAGCGATTAACTGTCAGTCCGTATATAAACGACGAAATAAACACGGTCGTTGAACAAATGTTGCAGCATACGGCATTGGGCATCGACCAAACGCCGGATTTCCTCAGCATTACTTACCATGCCGGACAAGCGGATTCGTACGGACGCCTTGATCAAAGTCTGGGTGCGCTGTTGGATTTACTGGATCGCAAGCTCGGGCTACATAACGTATTATTGTTCGTTACGGCAACGGGAGGTTCCGATGCCGATGACCAGAAACAACCGGATTATAAACTGCCGGGCGGTGATTTCTATATCAATCGTTGCGCCGCACTGTTGAATATGTTTCTCATCGCTACTTACGGCGACGGGCAATACATAGAAGCGTTTCACGATCGACAAATCTACCTCAACCATAAACTAATCGAACAGAAACAATTGGATTTGTCGGAGGTACAAAACAAGTGCGCCGATTTCTTAATCCAGTTTGCCGGAGTACGCGAAGCCTACTCTGCGCATCGTTTGAAGTTTGGTACGTGGTCGCCTGAAATACAAGAGTTGCGTAGCTCCTATCATCGGGGTCGTTCGGGGGACTTATACTTAGAAATTATGCCCGGTTGGAGTTTGATAAATGAAACTACCGGTGCTTACAAAGTCGTTCGTTACGGGCATATCCCTATGCCTGTGATATTTGCGGGTTTTGATATTCGGCCGGAAACCGTATATTTGCCGTTGGAAACGGCACGCATTGCCCCGACCGTAGCCTATTACTTGCGTATACGTGCACCAAACGCTGCGCAAGCCGAGCCGTTGACGGACTTAAAATAGATAATTATCATTCGTAATAACATAAAAATAAGATACACATGGGATTTAACGAAATAATCAGTAAAATGTTTGGCAACAAAGCCTCACGAGACATGAAAGAAGTGCAACCGTGGGTGGCAAAAGTGAAAGCGGTCTATTCGGAGATAGAATCGCTGGACAATGATGCGTTGCGTGCCAAGACCATTGAAATCAAAGACTATATTCGCCAATCGGCGGCGAACGAGCGTGCCGAAGTCGAGGAGTTGAAAAGGAATATTGAGGAGTTGGAAATGCAAGACCGCGAGTCGGTATTCAACAAAATTGATAAGATAGAGAAGGAAATTCTGGAAATCTATGAGAAAGCATTGGATGAAGTGCTGCCCGTCGCTTTTTCGATTGTCAAAGAGACGGCTCGTCGTTTCACTGAGAACGAAGAAATTCGCGTGACGGCCACAGAGTTTGACCGCTATCTCGCCGCTACCAAAGATTTCGTAAGTATCGAGGACAATGGAGAAGCCGTGTACCGGAATCACTGGATGGCCGGCGGCAACGAGATAACGTGGAATATGGTGCATTATGACGTACAGCTTTTCGGTGGCGTTGTCTTACATAAGGGGAAAATCGCGGAAATGGCAACCGGTGAAGGAAAAACGTTGGTAGCTACCTTACCCGTATTCTTGAATGCGCTGACAGGGAACGGCGTGCACGTCGTTACGGTCAATGATTATTTGTCGAAGCGCGACTCCGAATGGATGGGGCCAATCTATATGTTTCACGGCTTGAGCGTAGACTGCATCGATAAGCATCAGCCCAATTCCGATGCGCGGCGACAAGCATATATGGCGGATATTACGTTTGGAACCAATAACGAATTCGGTTTCGACTATTTGCGTGACAATATGGCTATCAGCCCGAAAGATTTGGTGCAGCGCGCGCATAATTACGCTATCGTCGATGAG
>JAISIB010000004.1 GCA_031262265.1 Prevotellaceae bacterium | reverse complement strand
GACTGCCTACTTGATCCATTTTGACCCATACGGCTTTCGTACGATGGTCAATGCGTGCCAACGCGCGCTCAATTTTCACAAACGCCACGTAAGCTACCGTCACGATACGGTCTACTCTGGCATCTTGTTCCTTTTCCAACCACAAGACGTCGCGCATGTCGCGTGTCCTGTTCATAGATCCGTAGGTTTTGAACTGCATCAAACGAACGTTCCGGAAACCTGCCAATTCTTTCAAAGTGCGTGCTGCTGCCGCATCCAGGTCTTCGTCTTGATAGATTAGGCGACCGGGCAATTTCATGTCTTCATACTGATAACCGTTGTGTTCGCCCTTACGTTGTATAAGCAGTGCGTTCAGGTCACTCCCGTCAAACCCGAACACAACACAGTCTACTGAGATGTGATTATTCGCTAATGGAAGATTCATACTCGTTGTTTTTATATTCTAACAGTTATAACGAAGCAAATATAGGGCAATTATATATATTCTCAAAAATATTTCTTAAATTTATGACTTATTAAAGAACTATCTGTCATAATATTAAATATCTTATTAGATACAATATCAAAAGTAGCTCGCAGGGAAATCGTTTTATGTAGAGAGAACGTGAATTAAGCTACGGGGAAAGTATTTTTAGATAGGGAGATAATCCATTATCAAGGTTTAATAATCTATTATCTTACGCGCAAAAAAAGAGGCAATCCTCGCATGGGAAGATTGCCTCCTATTTAATCCGAATCAATGACTACCTAAGTCAGACGACGAGCGCCATCGGAAATGACTACGTCATAGACTTTCGGGTTTTTGCCGAACTTGGCGCGGAAAGACTCTTTGGCTTTGGCTATGAAAGCGTCATACAATTCGTCTTTTACCAGATTAATGGTACAACCGCCGAAGCCGCCTCCCATGACGCGCGAACCTGCGACGCCGCACTCTTTGGCTACATCGTTCAAGAAATCCAGTTCTTCGCAGCTCACCTCGTAAAGTTTGCTCATGCCGTAATGCGTTTCATACATCTTTTGGCCGACAGTTTCATAATCGCCTGCCTCCAATGCATCACATACGTCGAGCACACGCTGTATCTCGTCGATAACATACTCAGCACGCATGTAGTCTTCGGTCGTTACTTCGCCCTTCACTTCTGTCAGCATCTCCGGTGTGGCGTCGCGCAAGAACTGCACGTGCGGATGTTTCTTCTGCATGGCAGCGACGACCGTTTCACACGATTGTCTACGCTTGTTGTAAGCAGATGAGGCTAATTCGTGCTTTACGACGGAATCTATTAAAACCAACCGGTAACCGACGGGATTGAACGGGTAGTATTTATACTCCAACGAACGGCAATCCAACCGTATCAGACTACCTGCTTTTCCGAACAAGGAAGCAAATTGGTCCATGATACCGCAATTGACGCCTACGTAATTGTGCTCCGTAGCCTGACCGGCTTTGGCCAACTCAAACTTATCTATCTTGCTCTCGCCGAAAAGTTCGTTCAACGCATAAGCATAGGTACTCTCTAACGCAGCGGATGAAGACATTCCGGCTCCGAGCGGCACGTCACCGGCAAATGCGGTGTCAAATCCCTGCACGTCCACGCCGCGTTTGATTAGCTCGCGACAAACGCCGAAAATATACTTCGCCCAACTCGTACGCGGCTTATCTTCTTCATTCAGACCAAACTCTATACGGTCTTTCATGTCGATAGAGTAACAACGGACGGTTCGTGTCCCGTTCGGACGTATCTCTGCTACGATTCCTTTGTCGACTGCGCCCGGAAAGACAAAGCCTCCGTTATAATCGGTGTGTTCGCCTATCAAGTTGATACGGCCGGGTGATGCGTAGACACTGCCCGGTTCTCCTCCCAAATGCTTGATAAAACGAGTTCTTACGTGTTCGATGTCCATTCGTATATAGTTTTGCTATTAATACTCAGGAATTACTCCACGGGAATGTCCTTGTTGACATTCTTACAGCCTACCAGAGCGTAATATAACAGATATCCTAACAGAACAACGATAAACCAGTAACTTGACATATAGCCAATTGCATCAGAAATGCCTTGTTGTGCCAATGGAAGAATACCTCCGCCGACTACCATCATCATGAAAATACCGGATGCTTGCGCTGTATATTTGCCCAAGCCTTCTACGGCCAAGTTAAAGATACTTCCCCACATTACAGACGTGCACAAACCGCAAAGCACAAGGAATAAAGCACTAATTGGAATATTTGCTGTAAGCCAGCCCGTATCTGTACTGTATCCGACCATAGGTACCATGACGCTCTTCGGCATAAAGATTGCCAATAGTACGAAGAAAATAGCTACCGAAGCCACTGCTATCAATTGCGTACGGCTGGAAATCTTACCGCTAATAGAACTACTCGTTAAACGTCCTACCAACATCAACAACCAATACATGCCAACCATTGCACCGGCAATCGCAGCTGAATTTTCTACTAAGCCACCACCTTTAGCCGTTGTATCAGCTAAATAAAAGTTCATCGTGCTCGGAATACCGATTTCAATACCTACATAAATACAGATGGCGACAACACCTAATACCGTGTGCCGGAAATTCCAAGGGCTATGCGGTTGCTTTTCTTTCTTAGTACCCGCCTTATGCAAGTGAGGTTCGGGAACAGTTACAAATGATATAACCAAGAAAGCAACGACAAAGATTCCCATCGCAATAAATAATAGTGACGACACATTCGACATGGCTGTTTGCGGCGTAACAGTGCCTATCAACGAGCCTACAAATATAGGAGTCAAGGTACCTGCCAACGAATTGAGGGAGCCTCCTACTTGGATCAGCTGATTGCCTTTATTTCCGCCGCCGCCCAATGTGTTCAACATCGGATTAACGACCGTGTTCAGCATACATACGCAGAATCCGCAAATGAATGCGCCCAATAAGTAAATGATGAAATTGAAATGAACAATCATCTCGCCGACAGAAAAAGCTTGGGTATCGGCACCAACTACGCCCGACAAATATTGCACGAACAAGCCTACGATTCCGACAGCCATTGCTATCAACGCCGTCTTCTTGTATCCGATCTTTACAATCATGTTTCCGGCCGGGATGCCCATAAATAGATAAGCGAGGAAGTTCATTAGGTTACCCATCATACCCAGCGTACTCGAATCTTGGAATTGATTTTTCCAGATCACGCCGATAGGTGCAGCTAAGTTAGTAACAAATGAAATCATCGCGAAAAGAAAGAACATGGTGATAATGGCTACCATGTTCCCGTTTTGTTTTTGTCGTTCCATAAAAGTACAAGAATTAATTTGTTAAACAAAAAGTAGAATTAGTATCTAATCGTCTAATAAGCCGAACTTATAAACGGTGATTTGCTGGTATTCATCGCCTTCTACCAAAGTAGCAGACGGGAAGTAGGGACGGTTCGGGCTATCCGGAAAGCATTGCGCTTCGAAACAGATACCGCTCCGCGCAGGATATGTAGCTCCGTGCGCACCGGAAAAACCGTTCAACCAATTACCAGTGTATAGCTGAATGCCCGGTTCTGTGGTATAAACTTCCATCACTCGCCCGCTCGGTAAATCAGCGCACGTAGCTGCCAAACTTAGCTCGCCGATTTCCGCTTTATTTAATACATAACAGTGATCGTAGCCCGTACCATATTTCAATTGCTGAAATGGTTCATTGATCCGTTCACCGATCGTATGCGCTTCGCGAAAGTCCATCGGCGTACCGGCTACTTTCAAAATTTCTCCGGTAGGGATGGAAACATCATCAATCGGTATGTAATGATCCGCATTGATGCTTACCAGATGAGATTCAACGGAGGAAGTCGGATTTGCAATGCCTGCCAGATTGAAGAACGCGTGATTGGTGAGATTTACAACGGTTGTTTTCGTTGTCGACGCCACATATTCTATTACGAACGCATTCTCATCGTCTTCTAAGCGATATGTCATGTCAACCGTTAGAGCACCCGGAAAACCTTCTTCGCCATTGGCCGATACATAATGAAAGGAGATACTGTTCGGAGCCGTTTGCTCAGCTTCCCAAACGCGTGCATGAAATCCCTTAGGACCGCCGTGCAATGAATTGGGACCGTTGTTCACGGCCAACGTGTACTTATTGCCATAGAGCGTAAACTTCCCTTTGGCGATACGATTGCCGTAACGTCCGATCACCGTATTCAAAAATGGCTCGGGGCTATTGATAACGTGTTCGACACTGTCGTGTCCTAAAACTACATTGGCATATTTGCCATCCTTGTCAGGCACCATGACGGCCAACAACGCACATCCGTAGTTGGTGACGGCGACTTCCATTCCCAACTTATTCCGAAGAATAAAAAGGGCGGTTTCTTCGCCGTCTGTGATGCTTTGGAAATCTTCGTAACGCAGTCCGCAACGATTATTCTCGGTCGAAAAAGTGTTTATCATACGCGTTTTGCTCTAAATTGTGTTGCAAATAAAATCAAATTCTCGTTTAGTACAAACATTTTTTGAAAAGAATCTGATTTCAATTAGCAAAGTTTCACTAATAAAATCGTTATGTTTGTCCCAAAATTCAATTAATCTATTCATTTACCTTAATAAAAAAAGAATAAGCAGGCAATGTACCCGTTGAAATTTGAACCTATCTTGAAGCAAACGCTTTGGGGAGGAGATAAGATCGTTCCATTTAAACACCTCGCCTCGCCGTTGACCCATGTGGGCGAAAGTTGGGAAATCTCCGATGTGGAAGGTAGCGAATCAATCGTAGCCAATGGATCGGACAAAGGATTAACGTTGACGCAAATGGTGCGCCGCTACCGCGAAGAACTCGTAGGAGAATCTAACTACGCACGTTTCGGCAACAAGTTCCCGTTATTAATCAAATTCATTGATGCGCGTGAAGATTTGTCCATTCAAGTACATCCCAACGACGAATTAGCTAAGAAGCGGCATCACTCATACGGCAAGACCGAGATGTGGTATGTAGTGAGTGCCGATGCTGATGCCAAGTTGCGTTCGGGATTTTCACAAGAAATCAGTCCTAAAGAATATAAGGAGCGCGTGCGTAACAACACCATTACCGACGTCTTGCAAGAGTACGCTATCCACGCCGGAGATGTGTTCTTCCTACCGGCAGGACGAATTCACAGCATCGGAGCAGGTGCTTTCATCGCAGAAATACAACAGACGTCTGACATCACATACCGTATATACGATTTCAATCGCAAGGACGCGCAGGGGCATACGCGCGAGTTGCATACCGATTTGGCACGCGAAGCGATCGACTACGAAGTACAAGCTGATTACCGCACCAATTACGAATTTGCGGAGAACGAACCTGTGGAGCTTATCTCTTGTCCTTACTTCACTACTTCCCTATATGACATGACGGAGGATATTTCATGTGACTATTCCGAACTGGACTCCTTTGTCGTTCTTATATGTTTGGAGGGAACATGTGACGTGACCGATGACAACGGATACGCGCTTACCGTACGAGCAGGCGAGACGGTGCTACTACCGGCTACGACTCAATCCATTAGCATACACCCATACGAGCACGTCAAGCTATTGGAGACCTACGTCTAACGCGGGCGTGTCCACAAGACGCTTTTAAATTCTACCGTCTTCCTATCAAACGCCGAATTCGGCGGAAGATACGCCAAGCGAGCAGTGCGCCGTCGAACACGGCTAAGCCTGTCGTGAACTTACGCACGACGGAATGCGTATCTTTCTCGGTCACCGACAAAAAAGGAGTAAAGCGGCGATTCGCATATTCGCCGATCAGTTGCTGTTTGCCTTGCAATTCTCGCAGCACCTCGTACTTTCGGAGAAGAATGTCGTTCGTCGTGACTCTTTTCTTCGTACCAAATAGTTTTTTGTAATCCATTACGTGTCGGTTTTGCGGGCAAATAGTTTCACAATATAGTTGGCGGTGGGCGTAATAATCAATGTACGACGAAAGAGGTATATCAGTAGCATCACTATCACCGTCAGTAACGCTACTATCACGAAACCTTCCAACAATCCTCCTACGTGCGGAGCCAACCAGTATGCTAAAGAAAAAGCGAGAAAGAAGAATGCCAGCATCCCCAGTAACGTCAATACCAAAATAAGCAAGACGCCCGAGAAAAGCATCGTTAGTTTCTCGGTCAGTTCCAACTCGGCATATTCTTTTTGCAAAGCCAGATATGCCCGTACTTCCCGTATCAGGCCGCGAAAGTCTTTGATCTCCTCAACGGTTTCCTCACTCATCGCCTTTTATTTTGGCCGCAATTTCATCCACCAAAGCGGTGAATTCTTCCCGATCCAGTTTGATGCCACGCTTGCGTAAGGCGTCGGCAATTCGTTCACGTGTGTCTTCGCCCTTTTCGGGGGCAAACAACAAACCAAGCGCAGCGCCTACCAAAGCACCGCCCAGAAAAGCAGCCCATGAATTTCCGTTCATACTATTACTCTATTACGTTTATAAAACTCTCAGTCGGTGATCCGATTTTGCTCCTTTGATCGCGCAATAACTAACCTTGTTATTTGATTATGCGCCTAAGATATTTGACTATCTTACCGAGATATTTGAAGATCATACGGAGCAAATATCAAATTCCCTACAAATATAACGCGAAAAGCAGGGAAATTGTTCATATCTCACACAAAATATCCAATTTAATCGTATATTTGTGGCGATAACCCGTATCATATATAAAATATGAAGAAGTTCTTTATTTTGCTATTGCTGCTACCTACTTGTTTGTGGGGACAAATCAATACGGATAGGGTTATGATGATTGCACGCAATGCGCTTTATTTTGAAGACTACGTTCTTTCTATCCAATATTTTAATCAGGTAATCAACGCCAAGCCTTACCTGTACGAACCCTACTTCTATCGCGGATTGGCCAAGCTTTATCTCGAAGATTTTCAAGGGGCTGAAAACGATTGCACCCAAGCTATCGAACGAAATCCCTATGTAACCAACCTTTATCAAGCTCGTGGGTTGGCGCGCATTAGGCAGGGAAAATACGATTCGGCTATCCAAGACTACCAAAAAGCACTGGAATACGAACCGGAGAACGTCGTATTGTGGCACAACTTGACGCTGTGTCACATACAACAGCAAGATTATACGAGTGCCGCGAGAGATTTGGATACATTGCTGACCGTTGCGCCGCGTTACGTGTCCGGTTATCTGATGAAAGGGGATCTGGCTCTCAGACAGCAAGACACTCTGCAAGCCATCGCCGATATAGACCGCGCATTGGCTATTGATCGTTATGACCCCGACGTATGGGCGAGTCTGGGAGTACTGCATATTCAGCAAGGGCAGTATGCACAAGCGGAAAACGACTTCGATAAGGCCATCAACCTGAGTATACGCAACGCGTCCAACTATATCAATCGTGCTTTGACACGCTTCTATCTGAATAACTTACGCGGAGCTATGAGTGACTACGACCTCGCGTTGGAAATAGACCCTACTAATTTTATCGGACACTATAACCGCGGATT
>JAISIB010000193.1 GCA_031262265.1 Prevotellaceae bacterium | reverse complement strand
TATAAGTGCGGTCGTTTCCTTCAACCACAGTGCGAAGTAGGGCTTAGCTTCGTTACTGAACGCACGCGGCTCGTTACCTACTTGCCAAGACAAAATAGCCGGATCGTCTATGTATTTCTTCCCGGTATAGCGATTGGTGCGCGAAAGAACATGTCTAACGTGATTAAAAAACAATTCTTTGCATTCATCGCAACTTGCATATTGCGACAACATACGAGTTTGTTGTGCCCAACCACGTACGCCCGCCGTATCAGGTGCTACGTTCGCCCACTCCAGATACTGTCCGTATCCGCCACTCCAGTCCCAGCTGTTGTTTAGGAACAAGACGGCGTACATATCTCTCTTTCCTAATTCGGATAAGAAGAAGTCTAATCCATCAAAGATAGTATCATTGTATACTCCGGGTTCTATCTGCAAAGCCGGACGTACTTTGGAAGCAGAATTATCGTAGCCATCGGCTCCCACCAGCACGCGCAAATTTGTAATACCTACGCTTTTCATTAAATCCAACTCACGAATCAATCGTTCGCGGTCGCCTCCTTGTCCGACGGAGCCAAGCATTCCACCGTACCAGAAATTAGTCCCGATGAAATAATAAGGTTTCCCGTCTACCAAAAACTGCCCGTCTTTGACCTGCACAAAGGAGTTTTTTGGGCTGCATGCCGCCATAAGCAGCAGCAGACCAAAAGATAATCCCATAAGAAACTTGCTAATTTTCATATCTTCGTTTATTATTTAATTTTCATACTTGGATATTGAAACCAGATACTGCGATTTCCGGCGTTTCACCTCGCGTATCAAAATTTTGCAGCCTGATCGTCACGGTTTTCGCCTCACCCGGCAACAAGAAGAAGTAATTGTCGTCATAGAAAGCCGGCAGAATCATCTCTCCCGTTTCATTGCCTATCGCTTTCAGGCGGATCATCAACGCCGGAGTATTCGTTTCGTTTTTCACCGTAGTCGTCAGTTGCCATTCATCCCCGACTTTCGTAACACTCGTGTTAGTCGTCAGTTTTACCTGCGGCAATTGCAACAAAGATTTATAGTTTCCGTCTTCATTGCCTCTCCAATAGAAATTCTCCGAAACTACTTTGCCATTCTCCGACAATGTCAGTTTAATGAAGTGCGTACTTGATAGATTTTGACCGAACTCCAATGGGAAGCAGGCTACCGTTTGATCTTCTTTAATACTCAACGGAGCTTCTTTCTCCCACGCCAATGTACCGTTCTGATTATATATTTGAGCTTTTGCCGTCAGTCCCGTCTTATCCAAAGCATGATAATTCACGACCTCTACATCATCTCGTATCCGGTTCCATTGAATGTGCAAAGATTCGGAAGCCTTTTTACATCCAAAGTAAGCGCCCGTCGGATCAAAATAGTAGTCGTACGTCTGCCAAACCATCGAAGGCCAAGCAGGATGACTCATCCAGAGTAACATTCCTCGACGATGTTCGCTACGTCCTTCAAAAATGGCACGATAACCTTCATAATTGATCCATTGCGCCCACTCGGCAAATTGTTTGGCGTCTTCCGGTTTGCCGAACATAGTCTCCATGATTTCGTTAAATGAAGAAGTCGCTTGAGCCGAAGACATATTCGGTGCACCCAGCGTATAATCGTGCAACCCATAGATGTCATTCGGAGTAGCTTCGGTATTCACCGGTTCAATGTGCTCGGCGCCGAACGCACGCAGCATATTTTCATAATTCATCACGTTCGGCATACCACGTTCGCTGTGGAATTTGTCATGCCCGTATGATTGGAAATAATATTTCGGGTTATACGCTCTATACGGACCTCCACCGCTGACAACACCCATAGCCGAGTTAGAAATATAATATAGGCCTGGATGTTCAGCAGGAATGAGCGCATGCAAATAATTGTCAATCTCAGCAGGAGGGTCTCCCTCGTTGCGCCCAACATAGATGGCGATAGACGGATGGTTGCGGATGCGACGCACATAATCTTTCGCGTTTGCATTAAACATATCCACGTAATAAGGATTTGGTCCGTCTACCGGATTTGCCAACCAGAAGTCTTGCCATACCATGACGCCGTGTCTATCACAGGCTTCATAGAATTCTTCATCGCCAATCTGTCCGACCCAATTACGAATGATAGTAAAATTCATATCCGCGTGGTAAGCAACAGCAATATCGTACTCGCGAGCACGATAATTCAAATTGGATTCACCGAATCCCCAGTTGCCGCCGAAACCGACGAAACGTCTACCATTGATATACATACTTAAACGACGTGCTTCGCTCTGTCCAAATGTACCGAAGGACATACCGCCACTGGGCAGATATATATTTTCGTCGAACGTCATTTGGCGAACACCCGAAAGGAAAGCGGTTTTATCGGTTACCTTCCCGTTCGTTTCAAAGCTAAACGTCACATTATATAGGTTCGGTGCACCATAACCTTTCGGCCACCATAGTTTAGGATTCTCGAGATGTAGTACAGGATGCGAGATTGCGTCCAGTTTCACCACTTTCGTTTCGTTCGCTTGCAAAGTTACCTGCGTATCAAAGGCAGCTTCTCCAAACGCGCCTTTCAGTGTACCGTTCACCGCCGTAGCTGCGTGATTTTTCAGCGTTACTTCTACGAATACATTTGCCGACGTAGTATCCGGCAAAGGCAGTTCGGTACGAACGAACGGGTCTTCAATGGTCACAGCTCCGTTATAAGTCAAATATACGTCGTTCCAAATACCAATATCGCGTCCGCGAATAGTAGGAATCCAGTCCCAACCAATCGTTGCGTGGAAGGTAGGATTATCAGCTCCGGGGATACCACCATTTTGGTCGGTGCTCCAAGCGTTTTGCTCTTTGATTGCGCCCGGATGCGCATTCTTCACGATTTGTACGGCTAAGATATTCTTTCCTTTCTTTATATATTTGGAAACGTCGAAGTTCCCGCGCATAAATGCTCCTGCGATATCGCCCACTCTTGCGCCGTTCAGGAAAACATTCGCTTTCCAGTTAATACCGTCGAAATGCAAAAACATAAAGTCCGCCGGATTGTTCACTGTAAACTCGTTGCGATACCAAAAGTCCGATAAGAAATAAGATTCGGAGACTTGGGTTTGATCATCCGCGTAGTTAGGATCGGGCACAGCACCTAAATTCATGAAGCTCGACAACACCGTTCCGGGAACCGTCGCCGGTATCCATGTCGAAACATCAAATCCTTCGGTAGCTATTTCCTCGCCGCGTACGCCGCTCACCACAGATGCGCGTTGCAGCACCCAGTTCCCGCCGCTCAGTGCCTGTTTATTTTCTGATACCGCCAATTCTCTTTGTTTACGCGGCACCAATCCGCCCTTACCATAGACTTGCATCTCACTCAGGACGTACGGTTGTCCATCGGCAGATTCGGACAGTGCCAAACGCACGTAACGTCCCTTTTCAGCCTTTGCCAATTCTATGACATCCTCATTCGTGCTACCGCCGGGCAATGCAGCCACTTGCTTCCAAGTCTTCGCATCGTCCGAAACCTCAATTGCTCCTTTGGCCGCCTTATTTATCCAGAACAAGTTAATCTTGTCGAACGTGGCCGGCGCCCCTAAATCTACATACACCCATTCTGCTTCGGCCGACGCGCTACGCCATGCGCTTTTGAAATGCATTGACGGCAACATGACCTGAAACTCTTCACCGTCGTAGAACTCCCAATCGGTGAAGAACCAATCAATTGCAGAATGCGTCTTAAACTCAAATTTATAGTGCTTATAAGATTCTTTTTGTTCCAACTTCACTTCATACGATACGGGACGTGATGCGCGTCCGCCGCCACCGAAAAACATCGCCTGCGAAGCATCTTCCGTTTCTGCCGGCACGTAGTCGTAATTGAATATTACGGGTGAAGGATTAGGCTTGGCTTCGGTATTCGCACCACCGCGAGGCATCCGAAAACCGCGCATACCCCGCAGATCCTCTCCGGGCTGCCCGCTAAGTTTACGACTATCCAGCAACGTCCATAGCTCGCCGTCGTTGGAAGCATAAGCCAACATTTCATACCCAGCCGGTTTGGTCGGATCAATTTGCACGTTGCCACGCAACAAAATACGGTCGACCGATATATTCATGTTGTGCAAATCCAATTGCAGAAAGACGTTATTTCCCTTTACAATATACTTCGAATCGGTTTTCTGGTCGAATAGCCACTCCCGCTCCCGTTTCGCGAGCGGACCGTCTTGTGTAGACACATTAATATAGGAGGGTTTTTCACTCGTTACAATACCATCGGTCACCAATTGTGCCGTTAGATTGTAGTCGTAAGCCGATGAATGATACGCCGCCTTTCGTTCGGCTACATTCCGATAAGTAGTATTATCTTCCACCAATAGGGGGGCATACGATTCTTTGGAGTCGCCCGGATAGACTCCGATGCCACGCGAATATTCGCCCGTTGGCGCACTAACACATCCGGATAAAATCAAGCCGGATACCATCATAAAAAGAGTTTTCTTCGTTTTCATACGATTAATGATTAACAATGCAATTTTTGACGATGCAAAAGTAGAGGGAATAAATGAAAGATTCGCATACTATTTTACCTAAGATTGATATTCTATTTACCAATGCAAAATACAATATGCCTTTGCAATTTTTGCGTGTTTGAAAATAAAATAAGCGAGTGTGATAATTGATTTTGCGAGTATGATAATTTCATATCTCCGTATGATATTTTACGATGAGACGGGATGCCGCACACGACTCCTCTGGTTCAGCGTTTTTTCCAGAATTCAGGCGAAAAAAGTACCAGAATCGTGAAGAGTTCTAAGCGGCCGACCAACATCAAAAACGACAATACCCATTTGGCAGCGTCCGGTAGTCCACTCCATGTGTATGCGGGTCCCGTAGTACCCAAGCCCGGGCCCATATTGCTCAGGCTGGAAATCACGGTTCCCAGTCCTTCTTCAAACCGGACGCCCATCAGTGATAACGCCAGCGTACTAACGATAATCAATCCTACGTACACGGTGACAAAAGCAAGCACGCCCGATACGATATTCGGCGAGACTACACGCTTACTTACTCGAATCGGTAAAACAGCATTCGGATGAACGATCCGTTTGAACTCGTTGCGCAGGATTTTCCACAACAAAAGCAACCGAATACACTTCATTCCGCCCGATGTACTGCCGGAACTTGCGCCGATCAACATCAATACGATAAGAAGTCCCCATAG
>JAISIB010000145.1 GCA_031262265.1 Prevotellaceae bacterium | reverse complement strand
TAAGTAAGATGTTTTCATACGGTCGTTTGTTATTTTACTTTCGCCGTAGGAAAATCCAATAACAAGGTATCGTAATATAAATTCAAAGCAACGCATGGAATCCTTCTATTTGGCTATCCTATTATTTATCTTTATCACTGCCATTTTCGACATTATGGTGGGCGTCAGCAATGATGCCGTCAATTTTCTCAACTCGGCCGTCGGCTCGAAAGCGGCTCCTTTTAAAATGGTAATGACAATTGCCGCCATCGGAATCTTCATCGGTGCATCATTGTCTAACGGAATGATGGATATCGCAAGGCATGGTATCTATCAGCCACAGAACTTTTACTTTGAGGAGATTCTCTTTATTTGTTTGGCGGTAATGATGACGGACATCATCCTGTTGGATACGTTCAACTCACTGGGATTGCCTACGTCTACGACTGTCTCGATGGTATTTGAACTATTGGGAGCTACGTTTGCCATATCGTTGCTAAAAATACAGCAAGACCCGCTGCTCAGTATGGGTGATCTTATTAATACGGATAAGGCGCTAAGCGTCATAATTGCCATATTCCTTTCGGTAGCTATCGCATTTACGTTCGGTACGATCGTACAATATATCGCTCGTCTGGTATTTACGTTCAACTACGAGAAGCGAATGAAATACAGCATCGGTCTGTTTGGCGGTATCGCGGCCACTTCCATCATTTATTTCATGTTAATCAAGGGTTTGAAAGACAGTTCTTTCATGACGCCGGATAATAAGGAATGGTTGCAGGAGCATACGATGGCTATCGTTAGTTGGTGTTTCATCGGGTTTACGTTGTTGATGCAATTTCTCCATTGGATAAAAATCAATGTCTTCAAGGTCATCGTGCTAATGGGTACGTTCGCATTGGCTTTGGCTTTTGCCGGCAATGATTTGGTGAACTTCATCGGCGTACCGATGGCCAGCTATTCGGCATATACGGACTATGTGGCAAATATTCCGGCAGGAGCTACGCCGGACACTTTCCTCATGACGTCATTGACAGGCTCAGCCAGCACGCCGTGGTATTTCCTCGTCGGGGCAGGCGCCGTTATGGTATATGCGTTGTTTACCTCGAAGAAAGCACATCGCGTGATTAAAACTTCCGTAGACTTGTCGCGTCAAGATGAGGGGGATGAGCTATTCGGCAGCACGCCTATGGCACGTACGTTGGTGCGTATGAGTCTAAATGTTAGCACAAATGTAGCCAACCTGATTCCCGAGGGCATGAAGCGATGGGCGGATAGCCGTTTCCGTAAGGATGAAGCTATCATTGCCAACGGCGCGGCCTTCGATTTGGTACGTGCGTCCGTCAATCTGGTTATCGCCGGATTGTTGATAGCACTGGGTACGTCGTGGAAACTACCGCTTTCCACTACCTACGTGACTTTCATGGTGGCAATGGGTTCGTCATTGGCAGACCGTGCTTGGGGAAGAGACTCAGCCGTCTTTCGTATTACAGGAGTCTTGTCGGTAGTCGGCGGATGGTTCCTGACGGCCGGCTCAGCTTTCGTGCTATGTTTCTTGGTTGCCTTGTTGATTCATTTCGGCGGCATCGTTTCTATCGTAGCTTTAACGGCCTTGGGTATTACGCTACTGATACGCAGTCAGATGAGGTTCCGTCGCAAGCAGCAAGAGCAGCAGGAGAAAGAAACGACCACCGCCTTGCAATTACGCATAACTTCCGATCCGCAAGAACTGCTTTTCTATATGCGCAAATATACGCGCGAACGCCTATGTCACCTATTTATTTTTGTCGAAAACAACTTTGAGAAACTGATTGATTCTTTCTTTACGGAGAACTTACGCGGTTTGCGGCAGGTGAAAGGAAGTATTAAGTTAGAGAAGAAGTTGTTGAAACAAGTTCGTCGTGAGGGAATTGCCTATCTGTCTCGCATGGATACAAATGTTCTTATTGAAAAGGGATTATTTTACCATCAGGGAATTGATTTCGCCACTGATATGGTGGTAGCACTCAACAATATTTGCGAACCCGCCTTGGAACATATCGATAATAACTTCGCTCCGCTCCTGCAATCCCAGAAAAACGAATTTAGAACGGTGACGGAACGTGTATTGAAGTTGATTCAGTCGTGTCGCGAGAAACTGGTTGCCAATGAGTACGACGAAATGCGTGAAGATATTCGGGCGGCTACCGTACTCAACAATCAATTGGCTGCGATCAAACGGGAAGAGTTTCGTCGCGTCCGTAGTCAGAATAATAGTATTAAGATCAGCTTAGTATACCTGACTATCTTACAAGAAACACAGAATATCGTCAACTACACAATCAATTCGTTGAAGATAGCTGTTCGTTTCCAATCGGAAGAAGACGAAGAAGAATAGGCCGAAGGGCTATTCGTGGTGGTAGGGTAGGCCGTTCAATATCGTCAAGGCGCGATAAAGTTGCTCTACTAACAGCAGTCGTATCATTTGGTGGGAGAAAGTCATTTTCGAGAGTGAAAGTTGTTCGTGCGCCAGCGCATAGATAGCCGGCGAGAAACCGTAGGGGCCTCCGATAATAAATACTAATCGTTTGTTGACCGTTGATAGTTTGCGCTGCATCCATTCGGCGAACGCGATCGAACGATATTCTTTTCCCCGTTCGTCCAGTAAGACAACGATGTCTCCCGGTAGTAGCGCACGACGTATCAGTTCTCCTTCGCGCTCTTTCTGCTGTTCTTCGGAGAGGCTTTTTGTGTTTTTAAGTTCGGGAATAACTTCCGTTTCCAACGGTACGAAGTGGCGTATACGTGCTATGTAGTCTTGTATACTACTCGCAATGTTACCGTCGAAGGTTTTTCCTGTGAATATAATCGTAATCTTCATGCGGCAAAGATACGGATAAGTGCATAAAAAAGCTGCTCCTTATTACTAAGGAGCAGCCAATAACAAAGAATCTTTTAATTCATATCTGAAAATAACCTGAGGTTAGTCTATTTAGCATTCTTAGCTTTTTCTACTACGGCCTTGAAAGCCTCAGGATGGTTCATCGCCAGATCTGCAAGTACCTTACGATTTATTTCAATGCCCGCTTTATGTAAAGCTCCCATCAATTTTGAGTAAGACATCCCTTCTAAGCGTGCTGCTGCGTTGATACGTTGAATCCATAATGCGCGGAAACTACGTTTCTTGTTCTTTCTATCGCGGTATGCGTAGGTTAAACCCTTTTCCCAAGTGTT
>JAISIB010000142.1 GCA_031262265.1 Prevotellaceae bacterium | reverse complement strand
GGCTACTTGTTTTTTCTCCTGCGCCTTGTCGTAGCGCGCTTTGCGCTGTTTGGCGACTTCGCGTACCAATAGCTTTTCTTCAATTCGCAACTGTTGCGCCGATTCGCGGATATATACGTCGCGCATGACTACCTCCGGAATGAGCGAGATACTTTCAATTACATCGTTGATTAGCGCGGCGCGTTTGACGGGGTCGCGTTCTGTTTCTTCGTTCAGGAGATTGATCTTGAAGCGGATAAAGTCTGTTTCGTGCGAGGCGATGTAATTCTGGAACTCATCGGAAGAATGTTTGCGCGCAAAGGAATCCGGATCTTCGCCGTCCGGTAACAATACTACCTTAATATTCATTCCTTCTTCTAACAAGAGATTGATACCGCGCAAAGAAGCTTTGATGCCGGCCATGTCTCCATCGTACAGCAACGTCAGATTGGAAGTGAACCGGTGTATGAGACGTATTTGTCCGTGCGTCAGCGCGGTGCCCGATGAGGCCACTACGTTTTCGACGCCCGCTTGGTGCATGGAGATCA
The DNA here is from genome assembly GCA_031262265.1 of Prevotellaceae bacterium. Lineage (GTDB taxonomy): Bacteria > Bacteroidota > Bacteroidia > Bacteroidales > Bacteroidaceae > JAISIB01. The sequence continues at coordinate 4,753 of JAISIB010000142.1, read as the reverse complement.
CGTCCGTATATCCTTCGACGAGGAAGCATTTGTCTTGCCGGACGATAGCTTGTTTAGCTAAGTAGATGCCGTACAGTTCGTTGCTCTTGCTGTAAATTTCCGATTCGGGCGAATTGACGTATTTAGCCGTTTTCTTATCCGAGGAGAGAATGCGCCCGCCGAATGCGACGACTTTTCCCGACAGCGAATGAACGGGAAATATTACGCGCCCATGAAAGCGATCGCGCAACTCGTGGCGTTCGTCTTCGTAGCATAACCCCGTTGCCACCAACAACTCTGCTTTATATCCTTTACGGGTCGCTTCTTGGGCAAACGCGTGTCGATCTTCGAGACAGAAACCGAGCTGAAAGCGTTCGACGATGTCGTCGCGAAAACCGCGTGCCCGAAAATATCCCATACCGACGGCGCGTCCGTCAAGATGGTGGTGCAAAATGTTGCGGAAATAGTCGCGTGCATATTCGTTGACTATAAACATGCTCTCGCGGCGACTGTGCGCTTGCTTTTCCTCGCTACTTAACTCACGTTCTTTAACTTCGATATGATATTTGGCTGCCAGATATTTCAGTGCTTCATAATAGGAGAGTTGCTCATGCTCCATGATAAAATGCACCGGATTGCCGCCTTTGCCGCAACTGAAGCATTTACAGAGATTCTTTGACGGGGAAACGCTGAAAGAAGGTGTTTTCTCGTTATGGAACGGGCACAGTCCTACATAGTTGACGCCTCGCTTTTTAAGCGTCACGAAGTCGGATACCACTTCCACGATTTGTGCGGCATCCATGATACGGTCTATCGTAAATTGATCAATCATTCTGCAAAAATACCAATTTATCGGCGTTCATAAGCGGCTTTGTTATTTTCATTTGCAGGTAAGAACTATTTTTTAGATACGAGGATATTTTACGAAGCGTGCGGCCTATTTTCTTTTGACCGTGACATCGGTGAAATTAAGCATAAAAAAAGCCGCTCCGAAAGGGGCGGCTTTTTCTTACAGCTATGGAGCGGATATGTTATCCGTTTACTTTGGCCATATGAGCAATCAAATCGAGCACTTTCGTTGAGTAACCGATTTCATTGTCGTACCATGCAACGATCTTCACGAAAGTTTTAGTCAATGCAATACCGGCTTTTTTGTCGAAAATGGATGTACGCGGATCACCCAAGAAATCGGATGAAACGACTTCGTCTTCGGTGTAACCGAGAATGCCTTTCAATTCACCTTCCGACGCAGCTTTCATAGCGGCACAGATTTCGTCGTAAGTAGCTTCCTTCTCCAAGTTCACCGTCAAGTCAACAACGGAAACGTCCAAAGTCGGAACACGCATAGACATGCCGGTCAGTTTACCGTTCAATGCGGGGATTACTTTACCAACGGCTTTCGCTGCGCCGGTCGAAGAAGGAATAATGTTGCCCGAAGCAGCACGTCCACCACGCCAGTCTTTCATCGACGGGCCGTCAACGGTTTTTTGCGTAGCCGTTGTAGAGTGTACCGTAGTCATCAAGCCGTCTTTAATACCGAACTTGTCGTTCAATACTTTGGCAATCGGTGCCAACGCATTCGTGGTACATGATGCGTTCGACACGAATGGTGTGCCTTTCACGTATGAGTTCTCATTTACGCCGCACACGAACATGGGCGTATCGTCTTTCGACGGAGCCGACATAATCACGTATTTTGCGCCGGCATTGATATGTGCTTGCGCTTTGTCTTTGGAAAGGAACAATCCTGTTGATTCTACTACGTATTCCGCGCCGATTTTGCCCCAAGGCAAGTTGTTCGGGTCTTTTTCTGCGGTGACAAGAATAGATTTCCCGTTTACGATCAGCGTACTGTTCTCTACATTGTAATCTATCGTTCCATTAAATTGCCCGTGCATCGTATCATATTTCAGCATGTAAGCTAAATAATCTACCGGACACAAGTCATTGATACCGACGATCTCTATGTCGGTTCTTTTTTGAGCGGCACGGAACACGAAGCGTCCGATGCGTCCAAATCCGTTAATACCTACTTTAATCATTTCACTTAAACTTTAATGGTTTATAAATGCTCTGTTGATTTTTTAGACGCGCAAAGGTACGACTTTGTTCGCATATTCATAAATAATCGACTGTCTTTTCAGGAAGTTTTCAGGAAGAATAGAAATAATATCGTACTTTTGCCGTCAAAATATGCAAAAACTTCCGTTGCTATGCAAGAAAAAATTATCATCCTTGACTTTGGCTCGCAGACGACGCAACTAATCGGTCGTCGTATTCGCGAATTAGACATCTATTGTGAGATTATTCCCTATCATAAGTTCCCGGCAGACGGAGACCCTTCCATCAAAGGCGTTATCTTGTCGGGAAGTCCTTTTTCGGTTTACGACGAAGCCGCATTTAAGATTGATTTAAGCCGACTGAGTAACTACCCCGTATTAGGCATTTGCTACGGAGCACAGTTCATCGCCTATTCAAACGGCGGAAAGGTGGAACCGGCGGCTACTCGTGAATACGGCCGCGCACATTTGAACTTCGATCGAGAAAATCCCTTGTTGGTTGGCGTACGTGAGAACACGCAAGTATGGATGTCTCACGGAGATACAATTACCTTTATCCCCGACACGTATGAAACGATCGCTTCGACCGATCATATAGCGATTGCCGCCTATCAAAAGAAGAACGAGCCGGTATGGGGCGTGCAGTTTCATCCGGAAGTGTTTCATACGGAAGACGGCATGCAGATACTGCGCAATTTTGCCGTTGGCATTTGCGGTTGCCGGCAAGATTGGTCGGCGGCTTCGTTTGTAGAAACCACCGTGGCTCAGCTGCGCGAGCAACTCGGCAATGATAAAGTGGTACTCGGATTAAGCGGCGGCGTAGATTCGTCCGTGGCCGCAACTTTGCTGCACCGTGCCATCGGAACGAACCTGACGTGTATTTTTGTCGATCACGGGATGCTCCGGAAGAACGAATATCATAACGTTTTGGCTGATTATGAATGCTTAGGCCTGAATGTTGTCGGCGTAGACGCCTCGGAAAAGTTTTTTAGCGAGTTGGCGGGCGTCAGCGATCCCGAGCAAAAACGAAAAATCATAGGCAAAGGTTTCATCGACGTCTTTGACGAGGAAGCGCACAAGATAGAGAACGTAAAATGGCTGGCTCAGGGAACGATTTATCCGGATTGCATCGAGTCGCTTTCTATTACGGGTACGGTCATAAAAAGCCACCATAACGTAGGCGGGCTGCCTAAAAAGATGAATTTGAAACTCTGTGAGCCGCTTCGCCTGCTTTTCAAAGACGAGGTGCGGCGCGTGGGGCGCGAATTGGGAATGCCCGAGCACCTTATTACACGGCATCCGTTTCCCGGACCGGGCTTGGCCGTTCGGATTCTGGGGGACGTCACACCCGAAAAAGTGCGTATCTTGCAGGATGCCGATGAGATATTCATACGAGGTTTGCGAGAAGCCGAATTGTACAATCAGGTATGGCAAGCAGGAGTAATCTTGTTGCCCGTACAATCGGTGGGAGTCATGGGCGATGAGCGTACGTACGAGCGCGCCGTTGCGTTGCGCGCCGTTACCTCTACGGATGCGATGACGGCCGACTGGGCACATTTGCCTTACGAGTTTCTGGGGCGCATCTCCAACGAGATTATCAACAATGTGAAAGGCGTCAATCGCGTCACGTACGATATTAGCTCCAAACCGCCCGCCACTATTGAATGGGAGTGACTGAGATCGTAAAATATCTTACGAAGAAAATTTTATATCTCCCTATCTAAAATAATTATCTGCGTATGAAAAATTGCGCACATACCGAGAAATAGAAGTAATGAACTGAAAAAAGTCGTTCTACGGACGATATTCTCGGTTTTTTATAGGGAAATAGAAAAATATTCGTAGGTAAAGTTACTTTGTATTTTGAAATTAATTATATTTGCGAGTCTTTAGATTGAATATCATATATATATATATATATATATATAAGATTTAATATGGAAAATCCAACGTTCTATGCACTGATTTTTGCAGCTTTTTGCATTGCAGTAGCCATCTCTTCTCTACTACTTCCTCGCATTCTTATGATTGCGTTAAGGAAAAAATTAGTCTCGCTGCCTAACTCTTGTCGAGATATTCATGTGAAACCTATCCCGCGACTGGGCGGCGTGGCTTTCTTCCCTAATATTTTATTCACGGTCTCTTTCATTATTGCGGTATCCATTTTGATAGGACAACCATATCCTGAAATCGGCCTGTCGGCGGAGTTCTTGTTGGCCATTTGTGCCGTAGTCGTGCTTTATCTGACCGGCGTAGCCGACGATCTGGTCGGCGTACCTTATAAATATAAGTTCGTCGCGCAGATTCTCTGTTCCTTGTCGCTGCCCATAGCGGGTTTGTATGTAGAAGGTTTGGACGGATTTCTTTTTATAGGTGCTTTACCTATGTGGATAGGCATCCCGTTTGCCATGCTTATTATCGTTTTTGTCGTTAATACTATCAATTTAGTCGATGGTATAGACGGATTGGCATCAGGTATATCCATGGTGGTGCTTATCGCGTTGGGGTGTGCGTTTATGCGGTATGGTATGTGGCTGTACACGCTGATTGCGTTCACGACGGTGGGTACGCTGATACCGTTTTTCTACTTTAACGTATTTGGCGGCAAGAAAAAGGGACGCAATTTGTTCATGGGCGACACCGGAAGCCTGACGCTGGGATTTATCATTGCGTGGCTTTCGCTCAAATACGCATTCGGTACGCCCGAGTCGCCG
>JAISIB010000134.1 GCA_031262265.1 Prevotellaceae bacterium | reverse complement strand
TGTGATGGAAAAGGAAGATCCGGATAAATTCGTGTTCGTGGTACCGGAGAAACTCAAACAACTCTACCGCGACCGTGACTACGGACGCTATGCGATGCCCGACGGCGAAATGCCCGTCTGCTTCCTCGTCACCACCGACAATACCGGCGGCAACTCGGGCAGTCCCGTGTTCAACGGGCAAGGCGAACTGATCGGTACGGCTTTCGACCGCAACTACGAAGGCTTGACGGGAGACATTGCCTACCGTCCCGACTCGCAGCGCGCCATCTGTGTCGACATCCGCTACACGCTCTTCGTTATCGACAAGTATGCCGGCGCCGGCCACCTGTTGAATGAAATGACAATCGTCAGCGAATAAGAGCAGACGCGACGCAATATGTATACAAAGCGAGGCTATCCTTTTGGGGGTAGCCTCGTTTTTTGTATGGCGCCAAGGATAAGGGCGTCTTTCCTCGCCGTTTCTGCATTACCCTATACCTTGCCTCTTACACTCTCCTCAAACCATCCCAGTATTTTTATCCCATTGAACATCAATCGCAATCTATTCGAATCATTCGGGGTCTTGTTTCATTGAGCCTTACTCCTTCCAGCGTAAACTTTCAATTATGTTGCGGCTAAAAGAAAGCGAATAACTTGGCAGTAAGTATTTTACCTTAACGCCGCAGGTAGGCATGGATGCTCAACAAGTGCACAGTCTAACGCCGCAGGCGTTGAATCTTCGTAACCCCATGCAAGCAGAGCGGAGCGATGCGTAGCTTGGGGTAGTAACCCCTCCTCTCACCGCAACTCCGATAGGAGTTGAACCCACTTCGGGGTTCAATGGAGTGAGGACATCTATTCTGCGGGTTTCACCCGCAGTTACGCAACTTGAACGCCTTCGGCGTTTCACTGTGCTCGCTTTCATTTCTTCGTACATACTTCTCGCAAACAGCGCATCTTCACTTGCGAAAACTATCACAAATGGGGTGTTCATAACTTACGAGCTTATGAAAATAAGTAACCCGCTTGTTTAAATATCTAAGTCGCTTGTTTCAACGACAAAGCCACTTATTTCAATAACTCTCGGAGATAGAAAGCAACAAATCCTTGTGTAGCGGATTCGTTAGTATACCAGCTACGGGATTCTCTATTATCTACTTGAATAAGAATGCGATAATGTATCCATGTAAGGAGGAAAGTAGATTTTCCACTCACTGCGTAGAAAATCTCGGGGAATGCTTTATAATAAAGCGATTCAGAAGTATATCCCGACTGCCTTCGGGATGAAAAGTCGAAAAAAATGTGCGCTTATCTCACAAACGTTACATCCTTATTTCTCAAACGTTGGAGATACATGCGGAACAAAATATCCGGAATGTAATAAACGCTGTCTTCTACTATCAACAGGTCTAATTCCATCAGTTTGCGGACGGCCGCTTGCACTGCACTACTGGATGCTAACGAATGTTGTCGAATGAAACCGGCACTCATCAGTTTCTGCGCTTTCTCCTCAATAGCAATCGCATACAGCAACTCTTTCTGACGTTCAGGAATGCGGGAAAGTAACTGTCGATAGCCGTCGCCGGCTTCTTCCAATATCTCGTCAATCGTTTGTCGGACAATATCGGACGTACAGACCTCTCCTATTGGCGTATTGATGAACGCCTCGTGAAACGTTTTCTGCATATAGTAGGTATTACCTTCAAACAATGTATATATCTTTTGAACCTCTACCTCATGAATACTGCGTTCATATTCTTTGAAACAGTGGCATACAAAGGGGATATACTCTGCGGGCGCAATGGGATGCAGCTCCATGATAGACGTGCTATTATAGAACGGGCGGGCGGAAGAGAGAAACATTTCCGTTACCAAGTGGCGTTCGCTACCTGCGAATACGAAGTGTACATTGGATAGATTTTGAATGTGAGCGCGTAACAATGCTTCAATATTCTTTTCCGGATATTTGGTAATCTGTTGAAACTCATCGAAAGTAACGATACACGGTTTGTCAGCTTGTTCCAAACAGCGGAATATCTCGGTCAACGTAAACTCGGGACGGCTAATATCGCCCAATTCCAAGCTGAACGTCGGCATGTTGGTGAGCGCATCGAAACCGAATTTGGCATTGATGGATTTCAATCCCTGTACAAATGCAACGAGCATCTTACGATTCGTCGTGTGCAAGGTTTCAAAGATTTGTTGTCCAAAGATGTAGGTAAATTCCCGTAAGCCTGACGTATGCAAAATGTCGACATAAAACGTGTAGTAACGACCGGCAAACTCCGGATGGTTGTAGCAGTGGTGAACTAATTTGGATTTCCCCATGCGTCGAGGCGAAATCAGGCACAAGTTACCGTTATTAGAAAGTTCACGGACAACTCTGGCGGTTTCTTCCCGCCTGTCGCAGAAATACTTGTCCGGTATATGACCAGTGATAACGAAAGGATTGTTCATCTTCGGTACATTATTGATACTGCGACAAAAGTAATTATTCATTTTGAATAATACAAATAATATAATATTGTTCGCAGTTTTTAATCGTTCGGTATCAACCCAAAATCCTTTGTAGATTTTTGGGTCATTCTTATAATAGAGCTATTCGGGAGTTGATCTCATTTATTAGAAGATAGCAGAGGATTAACCAGATGTTATATAAAACAAGAGAAAGCCTCCTTTTCGGGAGGCTTTCTCTTTTGCTCTTCCTCTTGGACTTGAACCAAGGACCCTCTGATTAACAGTCAGATGCTCTAACCGACTGAGCTAAGGAAGAGTGTTTTGCTCATTTGCGGGGGCAAAAGTAGTAGGATATTTTGAAATATGCAATATCTTTGCACAAAAAAATAAAGAATGGATAGAATAATAGGTATGGGAAACGCCCTCACGGACGTTTTAGCTACACTGAAAGACGATGCGCTGCTTGCGCGAATGGAACTCCCGAAGGGCAGTATGCAACTGATTGACGCCGACAAACTACAATTGATCAATGATGAATTTGCACGCATGGAGACGCAACTGGCCACCGGAGGTTCTGCATGCAATACGATTAGAGGTTTGGCAGCCTTAGGCACTCCTACCGGATTCATCGGGAAAGTAGGCACCGACCGTTACGGCAAATTCTATCGCGAAAACTTGCTACACTATCATATCGCGGACAAAATGCTGACGGGCGACTTACCTTCGGGCGTTGCTTCCACGTTTATCAGTCCCGACGGCGAGCGTACGTTCGGCACCTACTTGGGTGCGGCGGCCACGTTGCGCGCCGAAGATCTGACGCCTGAGATGTTCAAAGACTACGCCTGCCTTTATATAGAGGGCTATCTGGTGCAAGACCACGAAATGATTGAGCGGGCGATGATACTGGCCAAAGAAGAAGGATTGCAAGTGTGCTTAGATTTAGCCAGCTACAACATTGTGGAAGCCGAACGCGAGTTTTTCCACAAACTCATGGAAAAGTACGTGGACATCGTTTTCGCAAACGAAGAAGAAGCCCGGGCATTCACCGGAGAAGCTCCCGAAATGGCCGTAGAAAGCTTATCTAAATTGTGCAGCATAGCAATTGTAAAAGTGGGAGCGCACGGTTCGTACATCCGCAAGGGAACGCAGAGCCTTCATGTGCCTGCGTTGCACATCCAACAAGTGACAGACACGACCGGAGCGGGCGACTACTTTGCGGCAGGTTTCTTGTTCGGACTCGTGGAAGGATGCAGTCTCGACAAATGCGCCGCCGTCGGTTCCCTGCTCGCAGGAAATGTGATTCAGGTCGTAGGAGCGCATTTGCCCGATAGCCGTTGGAGTGAAATCAAAGCACATGTAACAAACATGCTTCATTCATAAAATATGTTCGTCAGAAAAAATAATTTACCAGTGAGAAAACAAACTTTACCAGTCAGAAAAAAAATCCTCCGTTATAGCGGGTTCGCAGCTCTGCTTATCGTACTCGGCGTAGCGGCGTTGGCTTTCATCAACAGCGACAGCCATAGTTTTCAATTGACGAAGAATATCCATATATTCAATTCGGTCGTGAAAGAACTCGACCTGCTCTATGTGGATACCATACAGCCGGATAAAACTATCCGCGACGGTATCGACGCGATGTTGGCTTCGCTGGATCCTTACACGGAATATTATCCCGAAGACAATCAGGGCGAGTTGGAGCAGATGGTAAAAGGCACGTACGGCGGCATCGGGTCGGTCATTACGTACGATACGAAACTGAAACGCTCGATGATTGCCGAACCCTACGAAGGGATGCCCGCCGCCGATGCCGGTCTGAAAGTGGGTGATATATTGTTGGAAATAGACGGGAAAGACTTGACCGGCACCACTAATGCCCAAGTGAGCGAGATGCTACGCGGACAAGTCAACACTTCTCTGACCGTCAAAGTGGAACGTCCGGGCGAAAAAGCTCCGTTGACGTTCAAACTTGTCCGCAAATCTATCCTGCTTCCACCCGTTCCTTACTACGGCGTTTTGGACTCTACCGATATTGGCTACATCAACCTCAGTACATTCTCCGGCGACAATCCTTCGAGAGAGTTCAAACAAGCGTTTACCGATTTGAAAGAGAATGCTCTTATTCACTCGCTGATCATTGACTTGCGCAACAACGGCGGCGGCCTGCTCGACCAAGCGGTAGACATTGTTAATTACTTCGTACCGTCGGGACAAACGGTGGTCAGTACCAAAGGCCGGTTGCAGCA
>JAISIB010000181.1 GCA_031262265.1 Prevotellaceae bacterium | reverse complement strand
AATGCATCGCCCGACACGCTGCTGCGACGAGGATATAGCTTGACGTTGAGAAAAGAAAGCGGCCGAGCAATCACCGACCCGAAGCAAGTGAAGCGCGGCGACCGGTTAATTACTCGCGTATGGCGAGGAGAAATACATAGTATCGTAGAATAATCCGAAGACAGAAGATGGGAAAGAAAAGGGAAACGTATAAAGATGCCGTAGAACGTTTGGAAACGATCGTTCGGCAAATAGAAAGCAATGAATTGGACATAGATGTATTGGAAGAGAGGTTGAAAGAAGCCAATATCCTGATTGATTTTTGCGAAAGAAAGCTGACCAAAGCGGAATCGGAGATAGAAAAACTATTGGCTGACACGGCTGTGGCGACCGGTAAGCCGGCTGGCGAACAGACAAAGTAAGTTCGTAAAACATCAAGGTAAGTTGTTCAAATATCCGAGCCGGACAATAAAATATCATACTCGGAAAGCGGCAGAAGACAGAGGCGCGGTATTATATGCCGCGTTTTTTGTACATTTGCCCCGTTGAATAGCCATTTTTTAATGCCTGAAACGAATATGAAAGAACAAACTATTGATTGGAAGAACCTGTCGTTCGGATATATGAAGACAGATTGCAATGCGCGCATAGCCTATCGTGACGGTGCGTGGGGAGCATTGGAGATTAGCGAAAGCGAGTATTTGAATATCCACATGGCAGCTACCTGCTTGCACTACGGACAAGAAGCTTTTGAAGGTTTGAAAGCGTTTCGCGGACGTGACGGAAAAATACGAATCTTTCGTCTCGAAGCAAATGCCGCCCGCTTGCAAGCCACTTGTCGGGGCATATTGATGCCGGAACTGCCGACCGAACGTTTTCGCGAGGCATGTATTGAAATCGTCAAGCGGAATGAACGCTTCGTGCCGCCTTACGAATCGGGCGCGTCCCTTTATATACGTCCTTTGCTCATAGGTACGGGTGCGCAGATCGGAGTAAAACCGGCTAACGAATACTTGTTCATATTATTTGTGACGCCCGTAGGTCCTTATTTTAAGGGAGGTTTTTCGACGAATCCGTATGTAGTGGTGAGAGATTTCGATCGCGCCGCGCCATTGGGAACAGGTACGTACAAAGTAGGCGGCAATTATGCGGCAGGATTGGCGGCAAATAAGAAAGCGCACGATCTGGGCTATATGAGCGAGTTTTATTTGGATTGCAAGGAGAAGAGATATATCGACGAATGCGGTGCTGCCAATTTTTTCGGCATCAAAAACAATACGTACATTACGCCGCTTTCTTCCTCCATCCTACCTTCTATCACGAACAAAAGTTTAATGGACTTGTGCGAAGATTTAGGTATTCGCGTGGAACGTCGTCCTATTCCGGTGGAAGAACTTGCCACGATGGAAGAGGCGGGTGCTTGCGGTACGGCGGCCGTTATTAGTCCGATAGAACGGATAGATGACGTAGAGCAAGGAAAGTCGTACATTATCTCCAAAGACGGCAAACCTGGCCCACTCAGTACGAAACTCTATAATAAGTTGCGTGCGATTCAGTACGGCGACGAACCGGATACGCACGGTTGGACGACTATCGTTGAATGAGTAAAAATAAATTAAGTAAGTTTGCCGATATGGCAAGCTACTCCCACGTTTTCGAATATCCCTATTCCGTAACCGACACGCCGTTTGAACAGCGAGGGAGTTGGGGTGAACGGGTATTCGGCAACGACCATCCGATTGTGTTGGAGTTGGGTTGCGGACGCGGCGAGTACACTGTCGGACTGGGACGGTTGTTCCCCGACAAAAACTTCATCGGTGTGGATATAAAGGGCGCACGTATGTGGAGCGGCGCGACGCAGGCCTTACGAGAGAACCTGCCGAACGTAGCTTTCTTGCGTACGAACATAGAAATCATTGATCGTTTCTTCGCACCCGACGAAGTAAGTGAAATATGGCTTACATTTCCTGATCCGCAGATGAAGAAAGCGACCAAACGCCTAACTTCTACGTATTTTATGGAACGTTATCGTCGTTTTTTGCAGGGTAACGGGTGGATACACTTGAAGACGGATAGCAATTTCATGTTTACTTATACGCGGGAAATGGTCGCTCGCAACGGGCTACCGCTTGCCTATTGTACGGACGACCTCTATCATGCAGGTATTGCCGACGAGATTTTGGGTATCCAAACGTATTATGAACAGCAGTGGCTCGCTCGCGGTCTGTCCATCCGTTATATTAAATTTGCCCTGCCTCACGATACGCCGTTGGTCGAACCCGATGTAGAGATCGAACTGGATAGTTATCGCAGTTACAATCGAAGTAAACGCAGCGGAGCGGAAACGCATAAGTAAACCTGATAAAAGTAATAGTACAACCCTATGAGTACAACTATTTACCCCAAATTGATACTGGACGCACTGGCTACCGTGCGTTACCCGGGGAGTGGGAAGAATATCGTCGAAGCCGGTATGGTGGACGACAATATTCGGATTGACGGATGTGCCGTCTCGTTCTCCTTACTCTTTGAGAAACCGACGGATCCCTTTATAAAATCCATCGTACGGGCGGCAGAAACAGCCATACTTACCTATGTAGGTGAAGATGTGGCTATCAAGGGAAATATTTCCGTGGTGACGCGGCAAACAACAAACGCGGAACCGCCCCGTTTGCTACCGGATGTGAAGAATATCATCGGAATATCTTCCGGTAAGGGTGGCGTCGGGAAGTCGACGGTCGCCGCCAATCTGGCGGTGGCACTGGCGCAAAAGGGTTATCGGGTAGGATTGTTGGACGCGGATATATTTGGTCCGTCTATCCCGAAGATGTTTCAAGTGGAGGACGCACGTCCGTATAGCGAAGAAGTTAATGGGCGCGATTTGATCGTACCGATTGAAAAGTATGGCGTCAAATTGCTGTCGATAGGTTTCTTCGTAGATCCTGATCAAGCTACGATCTGGCGCGGAGGAATGGCGAGCAATGCCTTACGTCAACTCATCGGCGACGCACATTGGGGCGAGTTGGATTATTTCTTGATAGATTTACCGCCGGGCACGAGCGATATTCACCTGACCACCGTGCAAACGATTGAATTGACGGGTGCTATTATCGTCAGTACGCCGCAAGCCGTAGCATTGGCGGATGCGCGCAAAGGAATCAACATGTTTACGAACGAAAAGGTGCATGTTCCGATCTGGGGATTGGTGGAAAATATGGCATGGTTCACGCCTGCCGAATTGCCCGACCACCGTTATTACATATTCGGTAAAGACGGCGTGAAACGATTGGCCGAAGAGATGCGCGTACCCCTGCTCGGACAAATACCGCTGGTGCAAAGCATCCGCGAAAGCGGTGATGACGGCACGCCTGCCGCATTAAATGCCGATAGCATTACCGGACAGGCATTCCACCAACTGGCTACTGAAATGATACAAAGAAGCCCGATCAACTAATGGTCGGGCTTCTTTGATTTTCCTCGTAGGTTCTTTTGTTTTCCGGCTCGGATAATTTACTGAGCGGCTTTGATATCTCAACAAGAAACGCGGATATGGAGGTATCAATGTAACCTCTCCAACGCGTCCTTGATGCGTCGCATCGCTTCTACGATATTGTCGTCCGAAGTAGCGTAGCTGAGACGAATACAGTTGGGCGCGCCGAAAGCAGCACCGCCGACGCAGGCCACATGTCCTACTTCCAGTAAATACATGGCGAGAGAAGCGGCATCGGTGACGGTACGCGTGCCGTCGGTCTTCCCGAAATAATAATCACAAGTGGGAAATAGGTAAAATGCACCCTCAGGTACGTTAACGCCCAAGTGCGGTATCTCTTTGGCCAACTTCACTACCAAATCGCGGCGGCGGCGAAATGCTTCGCACATCTCAGCTACCGGTCGTTGCGTACCGGTATAAGCCGCTTCGGCGGCTTTTTGCGATACGGAGCAGGGTCCGGAAGTGTATTGTCCTTGTAGCTTGTTGCAAGCGGCTACGATCCATTGCGGCCCGGCGATGAAACCGATGCGCCAGCCGGTCATGGCATAAGCCTTAGAAACTCCGTTGACGATAATCACGCGGTCGCGAACGGCAGGAAACTGTGCGATGCTCTGATGTTGGCCTATATAATTAATGTGTTCGTATATCTCGTCGGCAATGATATAGATCTGTGGGTGCTTAGCCAGTACGTCGGCCAATCCGGCCAGTTCCTGTTGCGAATAGACAGAGCCGGTCGGGTTAGAAGGCGAGCAGAGGATGAGCACTTTTGTCTTCGGTGTGATAGCCGCTTCCAATTGTGCGGGCGTTATCTTAAAGTCCTGTTCGATTCCGGCAGGCACAATGATATTTTTCCCGCCTGCAAGTTTCACCATCTCCGGATAGCTGACCCAGTACGGAGCGGGTATAATGACTTCGTCGCCTTCGTTGACCAATACCATCAGTGTGTTGCAGACAGATTGTTTGGCGCCGTTGGCGCAAGATATTTGGGCGGGCGTATATTCCAGTTCGTTTTCTGTTTTTAGCTTGTGTACGATGGCTTCACGCAAGGCGGGATAGCCGGGTACGGGCGAGTAGCGGGAATAGTTGTCGTCAATAGCTTGTTTGGCGGCTGCCTTGATGTGGTCGGGCGTATTGAAATCGGGTTCGCCGACGCTTAGGTTGATCACATCAATGCCTTGCGCGCGCAGTTCATTGCTCTTCTGCGACATAGCCAGCGTCTCGGAGGGCGAGAGACTGTTCACTCTGTCGGATAACGGGTAAGTGCTCATAATAGAGGGTATTATTGGTTTATTTATTGAAATGCAATTGATGCCCCATGCGTTCCTGCTTGGTGCGCAAGTATCGCTCGTTGTACGGATTGGGTGTGATCTCGATAGGTACAATCTCGGTAATTGAAAGACCATACGACTCTAAGCCGACACGCTTCACGGGATTGTTGGTTATCAGGCGCATTTTGCTGACGCCGACTTGTCTTAGTATCTGCGCCCCGACTCCGTAATCGCGTTCATCGGCTTGGTGTCCCAAATGTAAGTTCGCATCTACCGTGTCCAACCCTTCTTCTTGCAGTTTATAGGCTTTTATTTTATCCATCAGCCCGATACCGCGTCCTTCCTGATTGAGATATACGACTACGCCTTTACCTGCTTTTTCTATCATACGCATGGCTGCATGTAGTTGTTCTCCGCATTCGCAGCGGCACGAACCAAAAATATCTCCCGTCATACACGATGAGTGTACGCGTACGAGTATGGGTTCGTCGCTCTGCCATTCTCCTTTGATCAAAGCCACGTGCTCCAATCCGTTGGAGAGTTGGCGAAACGGCGTCAGCTTGAAATTGCCGTATGCGGTGGGCATCGTCACGGTAACTCCTTTCTCTACGAGCGATTCTTTCTGCAAACGGTAAGCAATAAGGTCTTTAATGCTGACAACTTTCATGCCGAAGCGAGCGGCGACCTCCATGAGTTGCGGTAGCCGCGCCATTGTTCCGTCTTCATTTATAATTTCTATCAAGGCGGCCGCAGGATAGAGACCTGACAACTTAGCCAAATCTATCGCCGCTTCGGTGTGGCCGGCACGACGAAGTACGCCGCGCGAACGAGCGCGTAGCGGATTGATATGTCCGGGTCGCCCCAAATCGGAAGGCTGCGTCTTGGGATCGGCCAGCGCGCGAATAGTCGCGGCACGGTCGTGCATAGAGACGCCGGTCGTGCAACCGGGCAACAGATCGACCGTGACAGTGAACGGAGTCTCGTGGATGGATGTATTACTGGACACTTGCATATCAAGTTCCAACTCGCGGCATCGTTCTTCGGTCACGGGTGCGCAAAGGACGCCGCGTCCGTGTGTCAGCATGAAGTTGATGGCGTCGGGCGTTACCTTTTCGGCTGCGATAATGAAGTCGCCTTCGTTCTCGCGATCCTCATCGTCTACGACAATGACGAATTTTCCGGCACGAACGTCTACGATTGCTTCTTCTATGGTGTTTAATTGGAATTGTTCCATGTTTTATTTTAACTCTGAAATGATTGATATTACGTTTTGGTTGGTGAATATGATTTGTTGCAAGTCTTTATGTAGCCGTCGCCGGAATATCCATATACGGAAATAGAATACTAATCCGACGGGAAGGCATATTCCTGCCAGCAGATTGAGCCATAGTTTATCGAACGGCTTCGTGTGCGCCGACACGGGGATAATCGGGTAAGCGTTGAGCGCGTTTAGTAAAACTTTGGAGCGGGTATTCGACATTTCGTCTACGACAGATTCCAATAAGTTATTGATTTCCGTCATGGAAGTGTCTTGATCGGACTCCGTGACCCATAGTTTATAATAGTTAGGCAGTTTGTATAGCGCATGGGAAGCCGAGTAATTCCGACAGGCTTGCGTCAACTCGTCCAATCGTTGCGGCAAATGCCGATAGTCGGGGTCTTCGATGATCACTTCCTTGCGGAAAATGTGACGCACGGGTCGGATACCTGCCACACGCTTGAACCATTCGATATATGCGTCGGCGTTGAGTACCACGGAATCTTTGTTGGATTTATAAGTGAGGAACGCGCCTAACGCAGCCAGTACGACCGTGCTTAGCCACATGCCGAAAAACATCATCCACTTGCCGTCGCGCGCCATTTTGTAGCCGACGTTTTCTATAATATAGTAGAATATGAACAGAACGACCGATACGATGACCGGCATGCCCAATCCTCCTTTGCGAATGATAGCTCCCAGTGGTGCTCCGATAAAGAAAAAGAGCAAGCACGAGACGGCGTAGGTAAATTTGCGATGCCATTCTGTCCAGTGGCGACGAATGCTGGTGTCGTTGTTCTGTACTTGAATGCTTTTCATCGTCCATTCGCTGGACAAGCCATCGGCTCGATTGACGGCCGAGGTGAGTATTTTCGCTTTTTGTGCCAACGTGGCCGCTCGGAACAGACTATCCGTATTGCAGTCGGTGGCCGGTGCCGAGAGTGCACGAATGGAATCTTCTTTGGTATGCGATACGGTATATACGGGAGCAACGTCTCGATAGTACACCCTTCCTATGCTGTCGTTGCGTATCGACATGGAGTCTATCGAAGTTTCCAGCATCAACATGGTCTTACTGATTGCTTGGTTGCTCATAACGCTTTCATCAGCCATATTGAACTCCGAGTCGAATTCTATGAGCGTATGTTTTTCTCTGAATTGCTCCGTCCGGTAAGGAACGTTCTCCAAACGATCACTTCGGCTGCGCAGGTTCTCAAACATCTCGCCGTCGTACAGATGCAGGTACAAATGTTTGCGATCGGACGTCATTTCGATACGTCCCTCGCGCGCGTTGAGTATACGCGCGTTGTCGAAGCCGTCTTTCATGTCGTAAATCAGCACATCATAGAGCATGCCCGTCTTACGGTCTTTTCTGTCGACCATAATATTGTAACCTTTGATCTCGGAGTAGAAGACTCCTTCCGGTATGTCTACTTCCGGTGACGACTGCTTCATGGAGTAGATGAGCGTATATAGTCGCTTGTAGGCATTTGGCCCTATCAAATTCTGAAAAAGAAAGGAGACGCCGCAAAGAAGAATCACCACGACGATAAGCGGGCGCATGATGTGTAGCAGAGAAATTCCGGCCGTCTTCATAGCCAGCAATTCATAGCGTTCGCCGAAGTTGCCGAACGTGATCAGGGAGGCAAGTAGGATAGCCAGCGGCATGGCCATCGGCACCAGACCGAGACCGGAATAATAGAAGAACTTGGCCATTACATCCATCGACAGACCTTTGCCCACCAGTTCCTCTACGTATCGCCACAGAAACTGCATCATAAAAATGAAGAGGCATATAAAAAACGTCCCGATGAGGAGCGTTCCAAAACTCTTCACGATAAATAAATCCAGTTTCTTGATGCGTAGCATGACTGACTTCTAAATTCCGACCGCAAAAGTAGCAGAAAAAGTCAGAAGCCGCAAGTTCTGCGCAGCGTATCCATTTGCGAGTTCCACAATTCTTTCAAATCATCCACCTCGTTGACGTCGGCAAAATCCGTAATCTCAATCACGTAGTCATTGGTTAGCTCGTTGTTATTCATACGGATCTCGAAATATTCATCTTCGTTGGGGTCATCCGACCAACGGAAGCAAATGTAAGAATATGCTCGCATGCCGACAACTTCTGCCGTGCGCTCTTCTTCTTTTCCCCACTGGAACGTAAATGTCTTCTCGTCGGAAGTGACACGATCGGCAAACCATGTACTTAAACCCATCGGCGTGCTAATACATGACCAGATAATCTGTTTGGCTGTCGCTTTCAGCAAGTATTCCATATAGACTTTTTCTCTTTCCATAGGATTCTATTCAATCTCTTTTAAATATTCGTTGGCAATGTAAGTATTTTTTTGAAATATCTAACACACTTTGGCAGACTTTCTCGCTTTTCGCTCGTTTCCCGTAATTATGCTAAAATTATTTTTGTGGTTTCTGCAAAACATCTATCTTTGCACCCGCAAAAGAAAACGGCGCGATAGCTCAGCCGGTTAGAGCGCATGATTCATAATCATGAGGTCCCCAGTTCAATCCTGGGTCGCGCTACGCAGAAGATAAGGAGTTACGATTACTCGTAACTCCTTTTGCTTTTCGTTTGCATGTAATTTGCATGTAACTATTGGGTTCCTTTGTTTCCTTTCCGTTTTGCTCGTTACTTCAACTCCTTCACAACCCTATCGAAGTCGCTTTCGTATTGTAACATCTCTTGGCGACGATAGATTTCAAACTCTTCCAAAGCAGCTATCACTGCGTCATAACAGGGTAGCTGGCTTACATTGATGATATGTTTCTTGCGGCGGGGCATTGTGCTGTTACGCTAATTCTCGAAAGCGTTTGTTCAGTTCCCGTATCTTTTCAATCAATTCATCGAAAGAGGGAGCATCCCCATAAATCATACTTGCACGCATAGCATTGTAATCCTCTCGCCATGCATCTATCACGTTAGATGGCGGCACAAAGTTGATGGTTTTCGGGGCATGGGTAGTGTAATCTACTTCTTTGATATGTGTCAACATCCGGCGATGCTCTACAATACCATTGTATAGAGCTTTGTCGGCTAAAGCCTGCGATGCATATTCCGTATCCATTATTTTGTAAATGTCATAGAGATGCCTTGACATTCTATTCACCCGAATGTTATTTATAGGCTTTTGAAATTCCTCATGCAGGAGAAAAACCTTTTCCAAGAATGTGCGCTGTGGTACGACCGTTGGTATATTGACATACTCATCCGCAAAATTTGCCGCAGGATAAGTTTCTGTCAAAATAGAACGTAGTGCTACGTCTTGGCTTGGCTCCATCAGCGAACGTGCTCCGATTTCAACCATCACTTGGTCTTTGATGTATTGGTCTTCATTAAACAAAGAATGGTAATGCACCTCTATTGTTTGCGGGTCGGTGGTTGTGTCTGTTGTAGGTGGTACAAAAAGGTTATACCCCGTTATGCCAAGTGCTTGCAGTTGCTTATCCAGTTCATATTGTAGCGTGTTGGTGATGTATGCACAGGATGCACGGCGTAGGTTGGAGATTTGCTTTCGTTTCAGTTCGCCCTCGAAACCAAAGAAAGCTCGGTCTATGGCTATATCAATGTCCTCACTGAACCGTTCAATTAAATTCCAAGCCTTGCTCAAGGAGGTTCCTCCTTTAAAAACAATATGTTCGGCGCAATCACATGAAAACAGTGCCCGTAGCACCATCGTCACCCACCAATCCTTTTCTACCGCTTTCGTTGGTATGCCTTGGGTTGCTTCTATGTTCTCTATAAGTGCTCTTCTTCTACTTTCTTCTATGTCGAGCCAACTATTCATACAATTGTTCTTTTGAGGTTAAGTATTATATCTGTTATCCAGCGCGGAGCGGCGTATGCGTCAGCTTCTACTACACCCTCCTCTTCGGTTGACAGTGCTTGTTTTATCTTTTGAAGTTCGGCCGGTGTTAATTTGCCTTGCCCGATTTCTTTCATTGCGGCAACCACCAATGGGGTAACCTTTCCTTGGTAGGCAAAGTTTCTTGGTGCTGATTTCATGAAAGTAATAGTATGCTTCCCTACACTGACCTTTCGCGGTATGCCATCCGTGAGGAATATGATGTTCATAGG
>JAISIB010000160.1 GCA_031262265.1 Prevotellaceae bacterium | reverse complement strand
ATCATAAAATAAAAACCGTATATTTGCACGGTAGGACTCCGAATAAAATAGTAATTTACGTTGAATCCTAACAAAAGTAACGTGAACATGAAAAACAGTAACAGATTCATTCTGCTTTCTGCATTGTTTGTGGCTACCACGACGATGGTCTATGCCCAAGATGGTTTCAAAATCAATTCTTCGGGCTATTTCAGCAATTATGGCGCCAATGTCATGGTGTTTAACGACATGTATCCCGAAGGACACCAAGGCGGACTGACGCTCGTCATGAATAGTTTCCGCATAGCGGGCAATGGCGATGTACGTCTCGAAGTATCTCAAGGTCAATGGCAAGGTCTGCCGCGTATGCGCGGACGCAATGTGGATCCGGCGACTAACACAATTACCGTGAGAGAGAGCTATCCGGACTCCAGCAAACACTTATCCGGTTTCAATCCGATGATTTATCCCGATTTCGCCTTCAACTATACGATTAAGGTGCGCGGAGAAGGAGAAAACATCATCGTTACCGTCGATCTCGACAAGCCCGTCCCCGAGAAATATGCGCATAAGATCGGGTTTAATCTTGACTTTTTCCCGGGCACACTTATCGGCAAACCGTGGATTATGGACGCTTATTCCGGCGTTTTTCCCCGTCAAGCCAACGGGCCGACTACTACGCAGCAGTCCAACATGCAATGGCCGGGCGACTACAATCCGCGCGGGCGCGCCAACATCAATGCGCTGTTGAACGACACGGCTTTCAATCCGATGATTGCGGATAATATTATCGCCGAACCGTTTGCACGCGGAAAAGTATTTACCGTACGTCCGGACGATCCTTTGTCGAAAGTAACCATTGAATCGCGCAAGGGAGACCTTATATTATATGACGGCCGCATGAATCACCAAAACGGTTGGTTTGTACTGCGTACGGAAATCCCTGTGGGCGTTTCCGAAGGAGCCATCGAATGGGTTATTAAACCGAACATTGTCAAAGAATGGCTATACACGCCGGTGGTACAAGCTTCGCAGGTAGGTTATCATCCCAATCAGCCGAAATTGGCATACGTGGAATTAGACGAACGCGATACTTCTATTAAAGAACCGACTTTAATCCGTGTGACAGCCAAAGGAGAAGAGACAGTTAGCGGTACAAGCAGCAAGCAATGGGGTAAATTCTTGCGCTATAATTATCTGGTATTCGATTTTAGCAATGTGAAACAGGAAGGATTATATAAAATCAAATACGGAGAAACGGAAACACATACCTTCCGAATTGCAAAAGACGTGTACGACCGTGGCGTATGGCAGCCGACACTGGAAATATTCTTGCCGGTACAAATGTGTCACATGCGCGTCAATGAGAAATATCGCGTATGGCATGGCATCTGCCACGAAGATGACGCTCGGATGGCACCTGTTAATCTGAACCACATCGACGGATATACGCAAGGACCGGAAACTATGACCAAATACAAACCGGGTGAAATCGTGCCGGGACTAAATATCGGCGGTTGGCACGATGCCGGTGACTATGACTTACGTATTGAATCGCAAGGAGGCGAATCGTATATCCAAGCAATGGCTTACGAGATGTTCCCTGTCACCCGCACCTACGATGAGACAGCTATCGACCAGATTAAACGTATCACGGAAATCCATCAACCGGACGGCAAACCGGATATTTTACAACAGGTAGAGAACGGCGTATTATCTATTGTCGCCGGATACAACGCATTGGGACGTCTTTATCGCGGCATTATTTGTCCGACCGTGCGCCAATATACACACTTGGGCGACGCAGCTACACATACCAATCACGTACACGATGCAGACGATCGTTGGGTATTTACTGAAAATAATCCGTCACGCGAACTCACTACCGCCGGTCAATTGGCTGCTTGTGCACGCGTGCTTAAAGGATTTAACGACACACTTGCAACGCGTGCATTGGAAATTGCCAAAGAATTGTACGTGAAAACCGGTAGCGGAGAGACCAATCCACGCATGGCGCAACGCCTCGTCGGAAGCAAAGTGTTTGCCGCCGCAGAGTTGTTCTTGACTACGGGCGAAAAGGAATATAAAGATTTCGTACTGGCTAATACCGAGTATGTGACGCGCGCCATTTCGAATTGCTCATACATAGGGCGTTTTGAGAAAGCAGCTAAGGATGCTACGTTCTCGAAAGCGATTCGCGCTGCCTTACCCGCAGTAGTTGAGAGCTACACGCAGCTGGCCGGTCGTTCACCTTACGGATTACCGCCCGATCGCGGCAATCGTTCCTCTGGCTCGTGGGATGTTCAGACATTAGGCTATCACTATTGCTTCTTCCACGATGCATATCCCGAAGTATTTGCACCCGATTACATCTATAATGCCGTGAACTTTATCCTCGGATGCCATCCGGGTAGCAACACTACTTCATTCGCTTCGGGCGTCGGTGCGCGTTCGGCACTCGTAGCTTACGGTACGAACCGAGTAGATTGGTCGCATATCCCCGGTGGCGTAACGCCCGGAACGGTAGTTATTCGTCCCGACCTACCCGAATTGTACGATTTCCCGTTCATTTGGCAAGAAGGAGAATACTGTATGGGTGGCGAAGCTTCCTACTTCATGTATCTCGTATTGGCAGCTCAAAAGACATTGCAACAATAAAACTGTTTTAATCATAATTATCATGAAGAAATTCTTACTAACAACTTTCAGCATCGCTTGCCTCTTTGCTTTCGCAATAGAAGGAAAAGCACAATTGCAAATTAACGGCGGAGCGCCGTATCTGATGAACGTACCCAAAGATATGAGTACGGACTTCTTCGATATGACGAACATTTTCTTCTTTGCCAATCAACTGAGCGCATTCGATCCGGCAACGGCCGAAGGAACTATCAATTGGCAACGTTCGACATTGGTTACCCGCCAAGCTTTTAACAGCAACATCTGGAACACGGCTACTTTGCGCATGCGTGATTTTCCCGGCCGTGCTTACGTGAACAATCCGGACTTGAAGTTCAAATTGGATTTCGTTAGCCCGCGTACGATTCGTATTCGGATTTTAACCAGCCCGATTGAGCCGGAAAGCTACGATTCCCCGATGTTGGTAAAAGAACCGAATACCGGTGACCCATCGTGGAAGTTGACACAAAACGATGACGCAGCGGTGGTGTACACCAGCCCGAACGGAAGCATTACCGTTGAGAAAAATCCGTGGCGCATGATCTTCCGCGACGCCAAAGGCAAAATTCTGACAAAGACCGAACGCCGGAGAGACATGGACTCCACGCAAGTGAAGATTCTGCCGTTTAACTTCGTAAAGAGAGGGTCAGACAACAGTCGTTCCATCAATCCCGTATTCACGATAACGCCGGGTGAAAAAATATTCGGTTGCGGTGAATCGGCTACGAAATTGGATAAAGTAGGACAAAAGGTCAATCTATTCGTAACAGACCCGCAAGGTCCCGAAACGGACATGATGTACAAACCCATTCCTTTCTTTATGAGTAACATGGGCTACGGTATGTTCATGCACACGTCCGCTCCCGTCACCTGTGACTTCGGTGCGACGAATATCAACGTCACCCGTTTATATATGGGCGATGAGAACTTAGATTTGTTTGTATTCTTGGGCGAACCGAAAGATATTCTGGACGAATATACCAATATCACCGGAAAATCTCCGATGCCGCCGCTTTGGTCATTCGGAACTTGGATGAGCCGTATCACGTATCTGACGCAACAAGAAGGGTATGATGTGGCAGCCAATCTCCGCAAACATAAAATCCCCGCCGACGTTATTCATTTTGATACAGGTTGGTTTGAAACTGACTGGCAGTGTGACTATGAGTTTGCTCCGTCGCGCTTCTCGGACCCTCAAAAGATGATCAACGATCTGAAAGACCAAGGCTTCCATATTAGCTTGTGGCAAATCACATACTTCACGCCGAAAAACCGTTACTTCAAGGAAATCATAGAAAAAGGGTTACACGTGAAGAACGGAAACGAGGGAATGCCTTATGAAGACGCCGTACTTGACTTTTCCAATCCGGAAGCCGTCAAATGGTACCAAGAAAAAATCGGCGGTCTCATTAAAATGGGCGTTGGCGCCATAAAAGCCGACTTCGGCGAAGCCGCTCCGTTCAACGGACTATATGCATCGGGCAAGACAGGGTATTATGAGCACAACCTCTACCCGCTCCGTTATAATAAAGCGGTAGTAGACGTTACGCACCAAGTCAGCGGCGACTTTATCGAATGGGCACGTAGTGCATGGGCAGGTTCTCAACGCTACCCGCTCCATTGGGGTGGTGACGCCGCCAATACCGATTATGGTATGGAAGGGACATTGCGCGCAGGTCTGTCGTTTGGTCTCAGCGGTTTCCCATTCTGGAGCCACGATATAGGAGGATTCGTAGTTTCCACGCCGGTAGATTTATATCGCCGCTGGTTGCCTTTCGGTTTCTTATCATCTCATAGTCGTGCGCACGGTGCTCCTCCGACGGAGCCGTGGTTGTATAAAGATCAGAATATGGTGAAATACTTCCGCGAGAGTGCCGAATTGAAGTACAAACTGATGCCTTACGTTTATGCTGAGGCCAAAGAATGTACCGAAAAGGGATTGCCGATGGTACGCGCCATGTTCGTAGAATTCCCAAATGATTTCGGTTCGTGGCAAGTAGAAAACCAATACATGTTCGGTAGCCGCATCTTGGTAGCCCCGATGTTTACACCGGGACAATCGCGACAAGTATATCTGCCGGCAGGTAAATGGATAGATTACCAAAGCGGGAAAGTGTATACCGGTAGCGGAAACTACCAAGAAATCCCCGTAGGAGAAATACAAGCCGTGATACTCGTCCGCGATGGTTCCATATTGCCGCACATCAAGTTGGCGCAATCAACCAAAGAGATGGATTGGAGTAAGCTGGCTTTGAAAGTGTATAGCGTGGACGTGAAGGAAGCAACCGGACAAGTTTGCTTACCTTCGGAAGGCGTGCTACACAACGTGTCGGTAAAGGGCGGTAAAATTACTGCGCCGACGCTGGCAGGAAAAACAAAACTGACAATTGATTAACCGAGCGCAAACGGTTCGTTTCGCTCTTTAACACATTCCCGGTTGAGGTGCGGCTCATGGCCGCGCCTCTTCTTGGGAAAACATTAGCTCATGAACATCAAGTTCTCTACTCTATTTACCATCACTTTTTTCTGGACTCTCATATCCGTTCAAGCGAATGAGACAAACATCAAATTTTGTCGCTTGAACACGATTGATGGCCTGCCTTCCAACGAAGTGAGCTGCATATTCCGCGACCAAAAAGGGTTTATGTGGTTCGGTACCGAAAACATCCTGACTCGTTACGACGGTTTCGAGTTCAATTCGTGGCGGCACAACATTGATCAATCTCCTTTTTCCAGCGAATACATTGATAAGCTCTTCGAAACAGCCGATGGCCGTATCTGGATTACTTACCAGAATGGAGCCATCAGCATCTTTGATCCCGTAAGCAAACAATTTGCGACTATGAAAGCGTACGGAGATGCTTTGAAAATTCCACAACCTACCCGCGTATTTTCTTTTCCGGGCGGGCATTTACTCTATGCGCCCTAAATGGTATTATATTTTTATAACTACCCCCACAAAAACACGACCCGATACCCCATTAGCTTAGACGAAGGTGAAATTTGCGCCACTTTCGTGCGGGAAGATCTCCTGTATGCCATCCATTCTTCGGGTCTTATAGATATTATTAATATACGAAAGAACCAGTTGGTAGGCACGATAAATAATTTTATGACTACCGCCGACAACATTCATTCACTGAATTTATTCGTAGATTCAACAAGTTCACAAACTGTGCCTGTGCGCATACAATTCAATCATTCACTGAACTTATTCGTAGATTCAACCGGCGAATGCTGGGTCTATATGAACCCGCAAACATATAGCGGATTGTTTCGCTATTCACCGACGAACAAACGTTGGACGCATTATACGACGACCTCTACCCCGCTTCTCAGTTCCAATTTAGTGCGTGGTATCATCGAAAATACGGACGGAAATATCTGGATAGCCACCGATCACGGAGGAATCAACGTATTGGATAAACGCCAAAACACGATACGCTATCTGAAAAACGACCCTTACGATCCGCAAAGCCTCAGTCAAAACAGCATCATCAGTATCTATCGCGACACGTCCGATATTATTTGGTGCGGCACGTATAAAAACGGCATCAACTACTACCATGAAAGTATTTTTAAGTTCAATACGCTCAAATACCCCCTGCATAACACATACGACACCTCTATCAATGATTATAACTGCGTGATAGAAGATGCGGAGGGAAACCTCTGGATCGGGACAAACGGCAGCGGATTGATCCATTATAATCGAAAAAACAATCAGTTCCGGCAATATAAACACGACGACAAAGACCCGAATAGTTTGAGTAGCGATATTATTATCTGCCTGCAAAGAGACGCCAACGGCCATTTGTGGATAGGAACATATCTGGGTGGACTAAATCGTTTCGACGGCAAGCAATTCAAACAATATAAGCCGGCCGATCAAACATTGAGCAATAGTATTTACAGTATGTACGTAGACGAGGATAACCACTTATGGGTCGGGACGCTGGACAACGGACTTTACTGTATGGACTTGAAGAACAACGAATGGCAAACCATAGAGACGGATAACCTAACGTCGTTCGTAATGCAAGAGACCGTGTATGCTATTTCGCGCGGAATACATGCCAACGAATTATTTATAGGCACATCGGCTGGAATAAGCACGATCAACAGGTGGACGAGGCATATCAGTCCGTTCAATCCGTCCGGTCGCACCGTATCTTTATCCGGCAACAAAAGTATTAACACGATACTCACGGATAGCCGCAATCTGGTTTGGATAGGCACCAATAGCGGCATCGTCATACACGACAGCGTACACAACAAGGAATACAATCTGACGATAAGAAACGGGCTACCCAGCAATAGTATCATGTCTATCATCGAAGATCTTTCGCATACGATTTGGATCGGGAGCAAAAACGGATTATTAAAGATTGTGCCTACATATCATGACGATACCGACCGGTATTCTTTCGACGTAAGTACCCATTATGAGAACGAAGGCGTGCAAGATCGGGTTTTTAATCGAAATTGCGTGAGTTATACCAGCAAAGGAGAAATTCTAATGGGCGGAATAAACGGGCTTACCGTCTTTAATCCGTTGAGGCTCTTATACAATGACATTCCCTCTACGCCTATCATCACGACCTTGCTCATACATAACCGGCATAAAGACCAGAGTGGGGAATTTGAATCCGAGCGTTTAGATGTTTCTTATGAGGAACACGTTGATTTGACGTATAACGAACGTAGCATTACGATCGGCATGGCCGCATTTACATATATACTGCCGGAAACGACCACTTTCCAATTCTACTTGCAAGGTTTCGATAAGGACTGGGAGACTATCCAAAGCCGTAACGGACGTTATATTACATACACGAACCTGCCGGCAGGTAAATATACGTTCTTTGTGAAGGCCTACGACGCAAACGCTACTCACAACCAATCCGTCGCTTCTTTGGGAATCACAATACATCCTCCATTCTGGTACACCAATTGGGCGATAGTCATATATATCCTGATTTTGATGCTCGTAGCCTATGTAATCATTCATTCTCTGACATCCATCCAACAAAGAAAACTGGCGCATAAGTACGTAGAACTCCAAACGATGCACACACATGAGATGGATGAAACGAGATTGCAGTTTTTTACCAATATCAGCCATGAACTTCGTACGCCGCTTACGCTGATTATGGCTCCGTTAGACCAGCTGATCAAAGAAGAGAATAATCCGATACATAAAAATCTGCTGAACGTCATCCATAACAACGCAGAAAGATTGCTCATGCTTGTCAATCAGCTACTTGATTTCCGCAAAATAAATACGGGGAACGCACTACTGCTACTCTCTTCGGGGGATATCGTCAGCTTCGTGCGCAATATCGTGTATTCTTTTAAGAACGTAGCCGAGAAACGTCATCTTAAACTTCTATTCTCTTGCCATTTCTCCTCACTACTGATTGGTTTCGACACGGACAAGGTCTTCAAAATTATATCCAACCTGATCAACAATGCTATTAAGTTCACACCGGACAACGGCCAGATAGCTATCACTATATCGTTAGAACGTCGGGAAAACGACTCGTATTGGATCGTTATTGACGTGACGGACACGGGTATCGGCATTGAGAGTAATCAGGCAGAACTTATCTTCCAACGTTTTTACCAGGTACAAACGCCTCCCGACCAGTTAACTCCCGTCGGAACGGGCATCGGATTACACATTAGCAGAGAGCTGGCTCAGCTACATGGCGGCACATTGACCCTCACCAAAAGCGAGCCGGGCGTCGGTAGCACGTTTACGTTTGCTTTCCCTACGCAACTATACAAGATCAATGAGGTCGTGACTACCGACAAAGAAGAAGCGACATCCGTGCAAGCGGAAACGAGCATAGGACCATTCAAT
>JAISIB010000146.1 GCA_031262265.1 Prevotellaceae bacterium | reverse complement strand
TCCGCTTTTTCCGGACAACTACCATGCCGAGGTATATGTAAACATCATCCTTTTCTCTGCGGATGGAGTGGATATACCTGATGCTTTGGCGGGTTTGGCCGCGTCGGCTGCACTTTCTGTTTCGGATATTCCGTTCAACGGGCCTATTTCCGAAGTACGTGTGGCGCGTGTTGACGGCGAATTCGTTATTAACCCAACGTTTGAACAACTGGAGAAAGCGGATATGGATATTATGGTGGCGGCTACGTTGGATAATATCATGATGGTGGAAGGCGAGATGAAGGAAGTATCCGAAGCTGATTTGCTGAACGCGATGAAAGCGGCGCATGAAGCTATCAAACCGCATTGCCAAGCGCAACTTGAATTGGCTGAAATGGCCGGAAAAACGGTTAAACGTACGTATGACCATGAAGTCAACGATGAAGACTTACGCAAACAAGTACGGGAAGCATGCTATGACAAAGCGTATGCGGTTGCTCAATCAGGCAATAACAATAAACACGAGCGCGGCGAAGCATTTGTAGCCATTTGTGAAGAATTTAAAGCCAAATTCACCGAAGAAGAACTGGAAGAAAAGAGTGCGCTCATCGACAGATACTATCATGACGTGGAGAAAGAAGCCATGCGTCGTTGCATCCTTGATGAAGGGAAACGCTTGGACGGTCGCAAGACCACCGAGATTCGTCCGATATGGAGCGAAGTCGGTTATCTGCCCGGCCCCCACGGCTCGGCGGTGTTTACGCGCGGTGAAACTCAGTCGCTTACTTCGGTGACGTTGGGTACTAAGCTGGATGAAAAGATTATAGACGATGTATTGGTGCACGGCAAAGAACGTTTCTTACTACATTACAACTTTCCGCCGTTCTCTACGGGAGAAGCTAAGGCACAGCGCGGTGTTGGTCGACGCGAAATCGGACATGGCCACTTAGCATGGCGTGCTTTGAAAGGCATGCTCCCGCTTAACTACCCATACGTGGTGCGTGTTGTATCAGATATTCTGGAATCCAACGGTTCTTCGTCGATGGCTACCGTTTGTGCCGGAACATTGGCACTAATGGATGCCGGCGTGAAGATTGCAAAACCGGTCTCGGGCATAGCGATGGGATTGATTAAGAATGCGGGCGAAGACAAGTACGCCGTGCTTTCGGATATTTTGGGCGATGAAGATCATTTGGGAGACATGGACTTCAAAGTAACCGGAACGAAAGATGGTATTACGGCAACGCAAATGGATATTAAGGTAGACGGCTTGTCTTTTGATATTCTTGAACGTGCTCTCAATCAAGCTCGCGAAGGACGTATGCATATTCTTGGTAAGATTACCGAAACATTGCCTGCGCCGCGTCTCGACCTGAAAGATCATGCGCCACGTATTGAGACTATGACGATACCGAAAGAATTTATCGGTGCGGTAATTGGTCCGGGCGGAAAAATTATTCAGGGAATGCAGGAAGAAACCGGTACTGTCATTACGATCGAAGAAGTAGATGGCGTAGGAAAGATTGAAGTTTCGGGTACTAACCGTCAAAGCATCGAACACGCGTTACGTCTGATCAAAGCTATCGTAGCTGTGCCCGAAGTGGGCGAAGTTTACAAAGGTAAGATACGTTCTATCATGCCATACGGGGCTTTCGTTGAATTTTTACCTGGTAAAGACGGATTACTTCACATTTCTGAGATCGATTGGAAGCGTCTGAAAACCGTAGAAGAGTCCGGTTTGAAGGAAGGTGACGAAATTGAAGTGAAACTATTGGACGTTGATCCGAAGACCGGCAAGTTTAAACTTTCACGTAAGGCGTTGCTGCCAAAACCCGAAGGGATGAGTGAAACGGACGACCATGGTCATCATTCGCGCCCGCCGCGTCGGGATGGTCGCAACGACCAACGTCGTCACGGAAACAATCGTTGAGTTTGACGCTCGTTTATAGTATAGCAAGCCTGCTACCGTTTTATTATACGGTGGCAGGCTTTTTTATTTCACGCCGTACACAATATCATACGCTTTGCCGATACCCTTACTTGCTAAGAAACTCATTAACTCAGTTAGTTGTTCGGCAAGCGTATCGCGGTGTTTAGCGGCATCAAAGTCGTAGCGGTCATAGATACCGACCGGCGTCCCTTCTTCATCAAAATAGAGAGTGGAACAACCCAGCGCATAATCAAAGTCGCGACAGCCATAGAAATTAATACATTTGGTGTAGTAGCGTTTACCGTTGATGTTGACAGATGTAGTGCCTGCCAATCGTCCGCCGGCCGCCTCTTGCAGTTTCAGAGTCTCGGCGGCAATCAGTTGAAAGGTGTCTTTACTTAGCTCCATGGTAGTACCTGTATTGTCAAGGTAGTGCTTTAAGCAATCTTGCTCAAATTGACTGTTTAGTTTCTCTTCTGCCAATCGCAGCAGCGTGTTTACAATATCGCCGAAAAAGCCGTCTGTGCTATTTTCCATAGGGTATCCGTTTATCAGTTTGTTTATTAATGATTTATATGGGGACAAAGATAATGTACATTTATGAAAAACGACTGTCGCAACCGAAGGAATTCAAATAACCGACCTTGTTATTCAAACAAGCGGCTTGGAGATTTTATTTTCTTCGTCAGTTATTTACAGAACTTCCGATGAACCGGAGCCTTTCTCTATCAGTACGCTGGCGTAGGCCGCGATTCCTTCTTCGCGTCCGGTGAATCCGAGCCGTTCGGTAGTGGTGGCTTTGACGGAGACGTTGTCCTCGTCGGTATTCATCAGAGCGGCCAGTGTTTGTCGCATGGCTGGTATGTATGGACTAAGCTTGGGGTGTTCGGCACAGACGGTGATGTCGGCATTGCCGAGGCAATAGCCTTTTTCAGCGACCAATTGCATGGTGCGTCGCAGTAGAATCTTACTGTCGATACCTGCATAATCGGCCGATGTATCGGGGAAATGGTATCCGATGTCGCGCAGATTGGCGGCACCGAGCAGCGCATCGCAAAGAGCGTGTATCAGCACGTCGGCATCCGAGTGCCCGAGTAATCCGTGCGTGTGAGGAATGCGGATACCGCCCAACCAAAGTTCGCGATCAGGCGTCAGACGGTGCACGTCGAAGCCAAAACCTGTCCTTACCTGTGTCATGCGTCAGCGTACATAAAAGTCAAGCACTTTTTCATCTTCCAAATATCCTTGCAGATGCTGTCCGATTTGTGCAGGCCCTACGCCGGCCGGCGTTCCCGTAAAGAGTAAGTCACCCGTCTTCAATGTCATGAAGCGGCTAACGTAAGCTATCAATTCATCAATAGAGAACAGCATATCTATGCAGTTGCCGCGTTGCGCCTCCTGCCCGTCGATATTCAAATGAAACCGAACGTTCTGTGCATCGTGGAAGCGTGTCTTCGGCACGAAGTCTCCGATCACCGCCGATCCGTCGAATGCTTTGGACAACTCCCACGGAAAACCTTGCTTTCGTAGTTGGTTCTGTAAATCACGTGCGGTGAAATCAATACCAACCGTATAGGCGTCGTAGTAACGATAGGCGAATCGCGTAGAAATATTCTTTCCTAATCGACAAATGCGCACCACTAATTCCGTTTCATAGTCGAAACGGTTGGCAAAGTCCGGAATAAAAAACGGTTTCCCACTACGCAAAATGGCAGAATCGGGTTTCAAAAAGATAACGGGTTGTTGCGGAGCTTCGTTACTCAGTTCCTGATTGTGTGAGGCATAGTTCATGCCGGCAGCAATAATCTTCATAATGCAGCGTTTAAGCGGTTGAACATGACGGCCAAATGAGCGTATAGAGACGTGTTCTGTACCACGATACCATAAGGTACTCGAATACGGAACGGAGTAAAGTTCCAAACGGCTTTGATGCCGCCCGCTACCATCTTATCCGTGATAGTTTGTGCAATTTCTATGGGAACTGTCAGAATACCGATATTGACGGCGTGGTCGCGCATCCTTTCTTCGAAACTGTTGGTATGGAAGATAGGAATGCCGTTAATCGTGGTACCGACTTTTGCAGGATTGATGTCGAACGCACCTACTATTTCCATCCCGAAGTGGAGCAATCCGGAGTCGCCCAGCAGTGCGCCGCCCAAACTACCTACGCCGAATAGAAACGCTTTGTGTCCCTGCGTGAAACCGAGAAAGTCTTCCAACACATGTATGAGTTCGCCGACGTCATAACCGACGCGCGTGCGTCCCGTAATGGCAACGTAAGATAAATCTTTGGCTATCTGCGAGGCCTCGATATTGGTGGCTTTCGATATTTGTGTGGAGGAAACGTATTGTGCGCCCTGCTGCCGTAGTAGTTTGGCGTTAGAAAGATACCACGGAAGCCGGCGTAACGTCGGTTCGGGCACTTGGTTCTGTTCTTTCAAAACGTTTGTTTGATTCATCCTGTACGTGTTTTTGGCTGACCACACCGATAGTGTCAGACAAAAGTACGGTATTTTTCGCAAATACCGTGCATGCAAGCGGAAATCTCATCGATTTTTTAGTTCTTGCCGCGAGAATTTATCCTCATTGTCGGGTATCGAAATATCCGAGCCGCTTGTTTAAATAACAAGGTTGGTTATTTGACTATCTTCCTATATTATCAAAATATTTGACGGGGAGAATCCGAAATATAACGATGAAAATGAACCTCCTAAGTAGCTGCGCGCAAGGATGTCGTAGAAAGTATGTTTTATAACATACCTACTGTAATTGGCTGTGTACCGAGAAATTCCTACTTTGCGCCACATTTAAAAATCTTACTACCAATGAAAGTATATCAAACTAATGAAATCAAGAACATAGCCCTGTTGGGAAGTTCTGGCTCTGGAAAAACCACACTTGTAGAAGCGATGCTCTACGAGGGTGGTATTATAAAACGTAGAGGTAGCATCGCCGGTAAAAATACCGTGAGTGATTATTTTCCGGTTGAGCAGGAATACGGATATTCGGTGTTCTCGACTGTGACACACGTGGAGTGGAATCAAAAAAAGCTGAACATTATCGATTGTCCGGGGTCGGATGATTTCGTGGGCGGCGCAGTGACGGCATTGAACGTGACCGATACGGCGGCCATTCTGCTTAATGGACAGTACGGCATTGAGGTCGGGACGCAAAACCACTTTCGTTATGCCGAGAAGTTGCACAAGCCGGTATTGTTTGTCGTCAATCAATTGGATAACGACAAGTGTGACTATGACAATATCGTGGAGCAACTG
>JAISIB010000132.1 GCA_031262265.1 Prevotellaceae bacterium | reverse complement strand
ATCTGTACGCTTGCCGATTGAGTGAATCGACATTATACGTCTCTTTTGTAGGTACTATTCCTACGCACGAGGATAAAAGATGAGCCAGTATACAGCAGAGTATTAGCTTTCTCATGATGATAGGTACCGCTGATTATGCGACAAATATAGGGAAAAATAAAAGTACTAAGCCGGAAAATAAATTTTCAACCTTTGATAAATTAAAATATAAGGAGGAAAGTATTACATTTGCAAATCGTAAATCTATAAAACACACAAGTAATGACGCATAGTTTTATCGGATTGATAGAAGACTCTATCAAAAAAAACTGGGATTTGGACGCGCTGACAGATTATAACGGCGCGACGTTGCAATACAAGGATGTAGCGCGTAAAATAGAGAAAGTTCATATTCTATTCGAGGAGAGTGGTATCCGCAAAGGCGATAAAATTGCCATTTGCGGGCGCAATAGTTCGCATTGGGGCGTTGCTTTTTTGGCTACGCTCACTTATGGTGCCGTTGCCGTACCTATATTGCATGAGTTCAAAGCGGATAATGTGCATCATATCGTCAATCATTCCGATGCGCGACTTCTTTTTGTCAGCGACTCTATCTGGGAGAATCTGAATGAAGCCGCTATGCCGCAGTTGGAAGGCATTATCAATATCGCCGAGTTTTCGTTATACATATCACGTAGTCGCAAATTGACCGATGCGCGCGAGCATTTGAACGAATACTTCGGCAAAAAATATCCGAAGAACTTTCGCACCGGACATATCAACTACGAGAAGGATTCTCCCAACGAGCTGGCGGTACTTAACTACACGTCGGGCACGACCAGCTTCTCCAAAGGCGTCATGTTGCCCTATCGGAGTCTATATGCCAATATTGATTTTGCCATGCACGCCATTGATATGCGAAGAGGAGACCGGTTGGTATCCATGCTCCCAATGGCGCACATGTACGGATTAGCGTTTGAGTTCTTATTCCTGTTCATTATCGGCGGGCACGTGTATTTTCTGACACGCACGCCCAGTCCGAAAATCATTTTGCAGGCTTTTGCCGAAGTGAAGCCCCGTCTGGTGATTGCCGTGCCGTTGATTATCGAAAAAATCGTCAAAAAGAATATCCTACCGAAACTGCAAACGCCGACGATGCGCATATTGTTGAAAGTTCCCATCGTCAACGAAAAGATTAAGGCTATGGTGCGCGAGAAAATGTGTGGGGCTTTCGGAGGCCATTTCATAGAGATAGTCGTCGGAGGTGCTGCGTTCAACCAAGAAGTAGAGCAGTTTATGCAAATGATCGACTTCCCTTACACCGTAGGATACGGTATGACGGAATGCGGTCCTTTAATTACGTATACAGATTACAAGTATTTCGTACCGGCATCGTGCGGGCAACCGTTACCGAATTTGGAAGTGAAGATACTTTCGCCGGATCCTTCCAAAGTGGTGGGAGAAGTCGTCGTTCGCGGGGACAGTGTCATGCTGGGATACTATAAAAATGAAGAGGGCACAGCCGATGCGATCGACGAGGAAGGATGGTTGCATACGGGCGACCTTGGTATTATTGATGAGGACGGTAACTTGTTTATCAAAGGTCGTAGCAAAAACATGTTACTTGGGCCGAGCGGACAAAATATATACCCCGAAGAGATAGAAGATCGTCTGAATAATATGCCGTACGTGTCTGAAAGTATCGTTTTGCAGCAGAATGACAACAGATTGATAGGTCTTGTGTATCCCGACTTGGAAGAAGCTTTTGCCAACGGCTTGGAAACGAAAGATATGGAGCGTGTAATGGAAGAGAACCGCGTCGAATTGAATAAGGTGTTACCCGCATATAGCCAGATCGCCAAGATGAAAATATATCTCGAAGAGTTTGAGAAAACTCCGAAGAAGAGTATTAAACGCTATTTATACCAAGACGTCAAAGGATAGGCTGCTTCGTTTTTCATGATTCATACTTATTCCCTCCGGCTACTGCCCGAGCAAGCGGCCGACGAGCGTGCGCTCATTCACTACCTAACCAAAGAAAAAGGACTGACTGAGTCGGAGATTACGGCGACGCGTATCGTCAAACGAAGTATAGATGCGCGGCAACGAACCATATATGTACAACTTACGGTGGACGTGTATGTCAACGAACAACCGTCAGATGAAATGCCGGACATTGAGTATCCGAACGTCGGCGACTGTCCTCCCGTGATTGTCGTGGGGGCAGGTCCGGCCGGACTGTTCGCTGCTTTGCGATTGATAGAGCTTGGGCTGCGACCGATAGTGGTTGAGCGTGGGAAGAACGTGCGTGAACGCAAGAAAGACTTGGCTCGCATCACTCGCGAACAGGCTGTTGATTCGGAGTCTAATTACTCGTTCGGCGAAGGTGGTGCGGGAGCTTATTCCGATGGTAAACTTTACACGCGAAGCAAGAAGCGAGGCAACGTAGAGAAAGTGTTGCGCGTCTTTTGCAAGCACGGGGCGTCCGCATCGATACGCATAGACGCACATCCGCATATCGGGACGGACAGACTACCGCGTATTATTGAAAATATAAGGTGTACTATCTTAAATTGCGGGGGAGAAGTGCATTTCGGCACCCGTATGGATGCGCTGATCGTACGCAACGGTGCGGTCGTCGGCATTGAAACGAATACGGGGCGAGTATGGTCGGCACCGGTGATACTTGCTACCGGACACTCAGCCCGTGACGTCTATCGACAACTTGCCGCCCAAAGCATAGCAATAGAGGCCAAAGGAATCGCCGTAGGCGTTCGGTTGGAACATCCGGCTCACCTGATAGACCAGATTCAGTATCATAATAAAGCGGGTCGCGGAAGATATTTGCCGGCCGCCGAATATAGTTTTGTTATGCAATCGAGTGGGCGAGGCGTTTATAGCTTCTGCATGTGCCCGGGTGGTGTGATCGTACCGGCAGCCACTGCGTCGGAACAAGTAGTGGTAAACGGTATGTCTCCGTCAGGCCGCAATACGCGGTGGAGCAACGCGGGAATTGTCGTAGAGCTGCGTCCCGAAGATGTTATGCAAGGGAGTGCGAATCCGTTGTCTGTCATGGAGTATCAGGAAGAACTGGAACGTCAGTGCTGGTTGCAGGGCGGAATGAAACAGACGGTTCCGGCGCAACGTATGGGTGATTTCGTAGCGCGCAAACTAAGTTTCGATTTGCCCGAATCTTCTTACGCGCCGGGCGTAGTCTCTTCTCCGTTGCACTTTTGGTTGCCCTCGTTTATTTCCGACCGTCTCTCCGACGGTTTTCGGCATTTCGGCCAACAAAGCAGAGGTTTCCTGACGAACGAAGCCATAGCGATCGGCGTAGAGACGCGTACGTCGGCACCCGTTCGTATCTTGCGCGATACCGAAACGTTGCAACATATAGAAATAGCCGGCTTATTTCCGTGCGGCGAAGGAGCCGGATATGCCGGTGGTATCGTTTCTGCGGCTATTGACGGCGAGCGTTGTGCCGAGGCGGTCTATCAATACGTGCGGCCTTAGGTGGCGTGTCAAAAAGAGCGGCTGTGATAGAAAATTATCAAAGCCGCTCGAAAAAATAAGCTCGTATGAAAAATTTCTTAGCGGCTTTGAAAAAACAAGGAGCACGTATCGTTTGTTTGGCAAAAAAGATATAACTTTGTTGGCAGAATGGATAATACGACATCAGACATTAAAGAAACGGTTAAGCAGATATTTACGGAATATCTTCGCGTCAACTCACATCGCAAGACGCCGGAGCGTTATGCGATTCTGGATACAATATATTCTATCGAAGGACATTTCGATGTGGATGAACTGTATGTACGCATGAATGATCAGGCCAAATTCCGAGTAAGTAGGGCAACGTTGTACAATACGATTATCCTGTTGGTAAATGCCAAGTTGGTAATCAAACATCAATTTAACGGCTCTTCGCAATATGAGAAATCTTATAATCGCGCAAAGCATCATCATCAGATATGTGTGCAGTGTGGCTCGATTATCGAATCCTATAATGAAGAATTGCAAGAGGCTATGGCTAAAATCAAACTGAAAAATTTTGTTCCGTCGCACTATTGCTTATATATCTACGGACTTTGTGCCAAGTGCGACCGTAAAAATAAGCGTAAGAAAATCACTAAAATAAAGAAAGAATGACGACGAAAGCAGATATTTTGTTGGGATTGCAATGGGGAGACGAGGGGAAAGGCAAAGTAGTAGACGTGTTGACGCCGCGCTATGACGTGGTGGCACGTTTCCAAGGCGGGCCGAACGCCGGCCACACGTTGGAATTTGCCGGAAACAAATATGTTTTGCGTTCCATTCCTTCGGGTATATTTCAGGGGGATAAGATTAATATAATAGGTAATGGGGTGGTGATAGATCCCGCACTGTTCAAAGCGGAAGCCGAAGCTTTGAAAAAATCGGGGCATCCGTTGCAAAACCGCCTCCTTATTTCTAAGAAAGCACACCTGATCATGCCGACGCATCGTTTGCTGGATGCAGCGTACGAAGCCGCCAAAGGAGCGGAGAAAGTCGGAACGACCGGCAAAGGTATCGGTCCTACCTATACCGATAAGGTCAGTCGCAACGGCTTACGGGTCGGAGATATGTTGGACGGTTTCGATGAGAAATATCAAAAGGCGAAACAGCGACACGAACGTATCTTGCAATCACTTCATTATACCTATGATTTGCGAGAAGCGGAGGCGGAATGGATGGACGGCCTCGAATATTTGAAACAATTCCAGCTGGTAGATAGCGAACACCTTATTAATAAACTATTGAACGAGGGAAAGAGCGTACTCTGCGAAGGTGCGCAAGGTACGATGCTGGATATTGATTTCGGCTCCTATCCGTACGTCACTTCCTCTAATACCGTTTGTGCCGGCGCATGTACCGGATTAGGTATTGCGCCTAACAAAATCGGACAAGTCTATGGGATATTTAAAGCATATTGTACGCGCGTCGGCTCGGGACCGTTTCCTACGGAGCTAACTGACGAGACGGGTGACAAAATATGTACGCTCGGGCACGAGTTCGGCTCGGTAACCGGACGCAAGCGTCGTTGCGGTTGGATTGACCTGGTCGCTTTGCGTTATTCCATCATGGTTAATGGCGTGACGGAACTGATTATGATGAAGAGCGACGTATTGGATTCTTTTTCCACTATATGTGCGTGCGTCGCCTACCGTATAAACGGCGAAGAAGTCCCTTACTTCCCGTACGATATTACGGACAACGTAGAACCGGTCTTGGTGGAACTGCCCGGATGGGAGACAGATATGACCGGAATGCAGAGCGAAGATGAATTTCCGGAGGAATTTAATGCCTATTTGAGCTTTCTCGAAGAGCAATTGGGCGTGCGTATTAAAATTGTGTCGGTAGGTCCTGACAGGGCGCAAACTATCGAGCGTTATATGGAAGAATCCGAAGAAACTATTGACCAATCATTATAAAACGAAACACTCTATTGTCATGAAAACAAAGTTATTTACGCTCTGTTTACTGGTAGCTTTTGCATCCGGTATACTCGCACAATCCGCTTATCGCCCGACGGAAGCCATTATGAAAGCCCGTTCGGAATTTCAAGACCGGAAATTTGGTATTTTCATTCATTGGGGAATTTACGCAATGCTTGCTACCGGTGAATGGACGATGAATATTAATAATTTGAACTATAAAGAATATGCGCAACTGGCCGGCGGGTTTTATCCGTCGCGTTTCAACGCCGACGAATGGGTTTCGGAAATAGCAGCATCGGGTGCGAAATATATTTGTATTACGAGCCGGCATCACGATGGTTTCTCGATGTTTGACACGAAATACTCGGATTTCAACATAATGACGGCGACGCCATTCAAACGTGATATTCTAAAAGAATTGGCAGACGCTTGTCAGAAGCACGGCATTAAGTTGCATTTCTATTACTCACTGGCTGATTGGTCGCGCGAAGACTATCCGTGGGGTACGGCCAGATCCGGCCGACGCAGCGGACGTCCTAATCCGCAAGGGAATTGGGCGGCGTATTACCAGTTCATGAAAAATCAACTTACCGAACTGCTAACGAACTACGGCCCTATCGGCGCGATTTGGTTCGACGGTAACTGGGATCAACGCGCGGGTTTCGACTGGGGATATGCGGGTTTGTACTCATTAATACATACGTTGCAACCGTCCTGTTTGGTAGCTAATAATCATCACGGCATGCCGCTGGATGGCGAAGACATTCAAGTATTTGAGCGCGACTTACCCGGGGAGAATCACGGCGGATATTCCGAAGGACAGGGCGTAAGCGATCGTTTACCTTTGGAGACGTGTGAGACGATGAACACGGCTTGGGGATATAAAATCGATGATTTCAGATACAAGACCAAAAAGGAAACGTTGCATTTGCTCATTAAGGCGGCCGGCAAAAATGCCAATCTGTTGCTGAACATAGGTCCTCGTCCCGACGGTACGCTTCCCGATCGTTCCATCTCACTCATGAAAGAAGTGGGTGAATGGATGAAAGCTAACGGAGAAACTATTTACGGTACGCGCGCAGGTAGCGTGGCTCCGCACGAATGGGGCGTAACGATGCAGAAAGGCAATAAAACGTATGTACATATACTTTCGTGCGAAGACAAAACGCTCTTCTTGCCGGGTATATCTAAGATAAAGAAAGCCGCTTCGTTTGCTGATGGAACGGCGGTGCGTTTCACCCAAACGAAAGAAGGCGTTATACTGACTTTGCCTGCGACGTTGGATGAAATAGACACGATTATCGAACTGACGCATTAACTTATTAAACTTTGATTATTTATGGCTTTCACTTCCCCTTGGATTATTTTTATCGGAGTCGCTCTTATTAGTTATTTGGTACAAGCGAATCTGAATAACAAGTTCAAAAAGTACTCTAAGATAGGTATCTCCGGCGGTTTAACGGGTAAAGAAATCGCAGAGAAAATGCTGCGTGACAACGGAATATACGACGTGCAGGTTACTTGCGTGTCGGGTCAGCTGACAGACCACTATAATCCGACGAACAAAACGGTGAATCTGAGCGAGGGGGTGTTTAGAGGGAATAGCGTCATGGCGGCGGCGGTGGCAGCCCACGAATGTGGACACGCCGTTCAGCACGCGCGAGCCTACGCGCCGCTTACGATGCGCAGCAAATTGGTGCCTGTCGTGCAATTCTCGTCAAGTATTCTGACATGGGTATTGCTTGGTGGCATTTTGATGTTGAATACATTCCCGCAATTGCTTCTTTTTGGAATTATCCTCTTTGCTTTCACTACGCTTTTCAGTATCATTACGCTGCCGGTAGAAATCAACGCCAGCCAACGGGCTTTGGTATGGTTAAGTCGTTCGGGCATTACCAATTCCTATAACCACGCGCAAGCAGAAGATGCTTTGCGGGCGGCAGCATATACCTACGTCGTGGCCGCACTCGGCTCTTTGGCAACGTTAGTTTACTATATTCTCATATTTATGGGGAGGAGAGACTGACCGATGAAGAAACTTTTAATAGGTTTCATTCTATGTTTGTCAGCGATGAACGGACTTTGTGCACAGACTGCACAAAGTTTGTTTCTGGCGGCACCTGATTCGTTACTTCCCCTATTGACGTCAACCAATCGAGCGGATTTCATGGATTTCTTGGATAGTCGGATGAAAGCCGTCGTTAAGAATGTGTTTAACGAAGAAGTAGAGATGACGGATCGCACGGATAACTACATTCGCGTAGCCACTTCTGCGCAGAGCACATGGACGATGAAAGTATTGCCTGCCGATAGCGTGCGGATAATATGTGTGGTGACTACGGCGTGTGCGCCGCTTTGCGATAGCCATATACGCTTTTATACGACCGATTGGGAGCCG
The DNA here is from genome assembly GCA_031262265.1 of Prevotellaceae bacterium. Lineage (GTDB taxonomy): Bacteria > Bacteroidota > Bacteroidia > Bacteroidales > Bacteroidaceae > JAISIB01. The sequence continues at coordinate 12,797 of JAISIB010000132.1, read as the reverse complement.
CTACCTACCGATCGATACTTCCAAATCCCGCCGACCGGCGATCGTCTGACTTTCGTTGAGTTGGCATTGTCGAAAGATGACGATGAAATCCTTTGTACGCAGTATATTCCCGAAGCAAATCCGGAGAAGCAGACGATTTCTTACCGATGGAGGGATAGCCGCTTTGTCGGAGAGTAAATATCTAACGAAGAAAGTGAATTCTCAGGGTGAGATATTGCAATAACTGACGCGCATAATATCCTAACATACGCGGAACTTCACGGGAAATCCTATCGTCCGACTCGTTCATTCCTACCTTTTGATTTTTGCCTTTGATAATCGGCTACGGAGAAGCCTTCGTTGGCGACGTGATTCAGCAAATGCAGTTTTTGTTGAAGTAATTCGTAAAATTGCTCATGCGCCTCTTTCACTCGCGCTTTCAGTTCTTTGTTTTTGGTCGTGGCAGGACACGGTTTGCGGATAACGTCGCAAAATATTTCGGCCATTTTCTTTTGGAAATAACCGGCGCCGGCTATGATGCGTTGTTGTACGACAGGTTCTGTGGTGAATTGTGTGCCGAGCTGTTGCTTCCAAGCGGTATATTGTCGCTGAAACTTAGTCGATACTTCGGTGATTTCGGTGCGAAACGGTTCGTAAGCCAACCTGAAAAGCCCTGTCAATACGGGATGAGACTTGGAAAAATGGTTTTCCAAGAGTGAAAGATAATCCGTCAGACTATGTTCTATCTCGCTAAAATCAAATAGTTCGTTTAACAACTTGAAATAATATTCGTTCGTCAACGCATCCATGCGTTGCATGGTCGGAATTGCATGCTCCGCTTCCCGACAAAATTCGTTGACTGCCGCATCGTAGATTAACGAGTGCCGGCTAAGCGGCGTTTCGAGTACGATGCCTTCCAGAGTGCGGCATCTGCTGAGCGCAACATATACTTGTCCGTGCGCGAACGAAGCATTGGCGTCGATTATGGCATGATCAAAGGTCAACCCCTGACTTTTATGTATGGTGATCGCCCATGCTAATCGTAACGGGTACTGTACGAAAGTTCCTTCCACCTTTGTCTTTACTTCATTAGTCTGTTCGTCCAGCGTATATTGGCAGTTCTCCCACGTCTCGGGAACGACGATACATTCTTTCCCGTCGTTGTTCCCGCGCACCCAAATGGAGCCGTTCGCATATACCTGTGTCACCGTCCCCAATTTCCCGTTGTAGTATCGTTTATTCCCGTCCTCATCGCTATTTGGGTCGTTTTTTATGAACATAACCTGCGCTCCTTCTTTTAATATCAACTCCACCTCCGTGGGGAACGAAGTCTCCGGAAAATCTCCTTTAACTATCGCCTTGAACGAACAAGGCTTGCCGGGCAATGCATCCAGTGCGTCCTGATTAATACGATTGGCCGTCCGGTTATGCGTGGTTAGGCGAATGTATTTTACGTGTTCGGGCGGCCGGAATCCGGGTATGTATCGCTCATTTAGTCGGCGCAATACTTCCTGATCGGCTTCGCCTGCTCGTATTTGATTGAGCAATTGCAGAAAGAGTGGGTCGCTTTGTCGATAGACAGCTTCCAATCGGATCGTGACAAGCTCGGTCGCTTGCAAAGCTTTACTATCAAAGAAAAAAGGGGTGGGGTAGTATCGTCCGAGCAAAGCCCATTCGTCGTCTTTCGTAACGGGAGCCAATTGCTGCAAATCACCTATGAGTAGCAACTGAATGCCTCCGAACGGGCGCGTGCTACGGCGATGGCGACGCAATACTTCGTCGACGGCATCCAATACGTCGGCGCGTACCATACTAATCTCGTCTATGACGAGTAGCTCCAACGTGCGTATGAGTCGAACCTTTTGTTTGCTGAATTTGTATCGGCTGGTGGCTTTTGTCGATTGGGTATTGGGAATATACGGCGCGAGTGCCAATTGAAAGAAGGAATGTAGTGTCACACCGCCGGCGTTAATGGCCGCGATACCGGTCGGTGCGGCAATAATCATCCGTTTGGATGTTCGCCGTTCCAAATCTTTTAAGAAAGTGGTCTTTCCCGTGCCGGCTTTGCCCGTTAAAAAAATATTTTTATCGGTGTATTCGACGCATTGCCACGCTTGTTCGAGTTGCGGATTGCTTTGCATGCTGCTGATGAAGTCTGTTCTTACGGCAAATATACTTGTTTTTTTAAAAAGTTACGCGGAAAAAACTCACATGCAGAGAGATTTTGTACTTTTGAACCGTCAAAAATGAGTTCGCTACTTCGTCATACGCGTTACGCGCTTGTGCTATTGTGCACGATGTCGTGTTTTTCCTGTTCGACAACTAAGAATTTGCCGGAAGGTCAGGTGTTGTACACAGGCCAAAGGAGTGTGACCATCACAAATAATCCGGAAACTCCGGCGGGTGAGTTGGCGTTGGAAGAAGTAGAGGTGGCGTTGGCAAAAGCTCCTAACAACTCATTGTTAGGTAGTTCGACCATGCGCATTCCTTTCCCGTTCGGCTTATGGATCTATAATGCATTCGTACATTCCGAGAAAGGTTTGGGCAAATGGATTTTCAAACGGATGGCCGCAAAGCCGGTATTTATCTCAGACGTCAATCCTGAATTGCGCCAAAAAGCCGCTACCAATATTTTGCGTGATTACGGTTTCTTTCAGGGAGCGGTTACCCACGATATATTACCCGACAAACGAGATTCGCTAAAAGCTAAGATACAGTTCCACGTAGATCTGAATCGTCCCTACCTGTTGGATTCTGTCGAGTACCGTGGATTCACGCCCGAGATGATGCGAATAATTGAACGAGGCGGTACGCGCACGGCGTTGCGTAGGGGCGTACAGTTCAGTGTCATTGATTTGGACGAAGAACGCCAACGATTGAGTACCATTTTCCGTAACGTAGGCTATTATTATTTTAGGCCGGAGTTTTTTGCGTTCCGCGCCGACACCACACAAGTGAGCGGCGAGGTAGATTTGCGTATTGTTCCGCAAAGCGGAATACCGGCCAATGCATTAAAGAACTGGAATATCGGTCAAGTAACGTTCAATCTGATAGGAAAAGACGGCGAACAACCCGACCATACGGTACAATATCAGGATATGACGCTGCGTTATCATCGTTCGCTGGCTATTCGTCCCGAAATACTATATAGGCAATTGCGCGTACGAACCGGACAACGCTACTCACAACGGTTGGTAGAGTTGACACAACAGAAGTTAGCCGAATTAGGTGTGTTCAGTTACACGGATATGCAGTTTGCGCCAAACGATAGCGTGTCGGAAAGCAATTTATTAAACGTGAATGTCACGTCCGGCTTTGATTTCCCGTATGACAGTCGACTCGAATTTAACGTGACGAGTAAGAGTAACGACTATGCGGGACCCGGAGCTACATTTTCCATTAGTCGTAAGAATTTGTTCAAAGGCGGCGAAACTTTCACGGTGACTGCTACCGGTTCGTATGAATGGCAGACGAAGTCGCCGGTGAGTAGCAATACGAAATTTAATTCGTGGGAGTTTGGTTTGGATGCCGGCTTGTCGTATCCTTTCGTAGTCTTCCCGGGATGGCGCATGAAGGATTACGATTTTACGGCCACGACCGCTTTCGCACTTAACGTGAATCAACTGAACCGCGCTCGCTTCTTCAAAATGCTCTCGTTTGGTGGGAGCATGACCTATGGCATTCAGCGGACAAGGGTCAGTCGACACACGATTACTCCGTTCAGTCTGACGTTTAGCACCTTGCAAAGCCGCACGGCCGAGTTTGATGAGATCATGGCGACCAACCCTGCGCTGCAAAAGAGTATGGAAAACCAATTTATTCCGGCTTAATCTTAAACGAACACCTACGACGATGCATCCGCACGCCGTAGACAAGATCGCAATCACCTTTGGTGGCAAGCATCAGTGACGTCCTCGGGTTTGTTGACGTCAGGTGTTTACGCATTATTCGGTAAAGGTTTTGGCGCGGAAAAGCAGCTGCTGGGTGCCGATTTAGCACAATATGTAAAGTTGATAGGCGAATTTCGCTATACGTGGGGCATTGATCGTAATCAGTCCATAGCTACTCGTTTTCTGGCAGGTACACTATTGGCATACGGCGGTACGCGCTATGCACCGTATAGGGAACAATTTTATATAGGTGGCGCAAATAGTTTGCGAGCATTCACGGTACGTAGCATTGGACCGGGGGCTTATCCGCCGGCGAGGAACAATCGTTACGCTTACCTCGACCAAACGGGTGATATGAAACTGGAAGCTAACCTCGAATACCGTTTTCGTCTGATCGGCGACTTGCACGGTGCCGTTTTTCTGGACGCCGGTAACGTCTGGCTACTGCGCGAGCGAGAAGGCATTAGAAGCGGACGATTCAGTTGGAAGAACTTTTTAAACGAAGCGGCACTTGGTAGCGGTGCCGGCATTCGTTATGACATGGACATCCTCGTGTTGCGATTAGATTGCGGCGTCGCGTTGCACTTGCCTTATAATACCGGTAAGAGCGGCTACTTTAATGTGCATAAATATAGCGACTATCTGGGCATTCACTTCGCTGTCGGTTATCCGTTCTGACGATGTGGCAAAAATAAGCTCGTAAGATATTCCACTTACGAGCTTTGTTATTCTATTATCTTACGGGCTTATCGACGGATCTTTATTTGCAGCGCGTTTTTCAACGGCGTTTCGCTAAACAAGATCAAGTAGCCCCCTCCACCTGCTCCGCTGATTTTCCATCCCAACGCTTCGTTGCGATAAGTATCTATCTGCTTAATAATGTCTTCGGATACCATGTGCGGAAACATACGGATCTGCGCCTCGAAACTATCCCTCATCGCTTGTCCGACGGCTCGGGCGTCTTTCGCTTTCAGTGCCTGCCAACAACGATCAGCCGCTTCGGACAGAGCTTGGGCATCGATCGCGGTGATATGTGTGTCGGATAATACGTCATAGTCATAGTGGCGCGGGTAGAGCGGCACTAATTTAATGCGTTCTTCTATCCATGCGAGGATTTCCGCGTCCACGATATTTTCCAGCTGCACCGGCCAATAGCCATTGTCGTAGTAAAAACGATTAAGTCCGGGCATGGTGATTCCCAACGCATCTTGCGAGCCGCTGACGTAAGCCGTTCCCGGTGGGTTCTCATAACAGAAAAGTGTTTTTGCCAGTTTCTCCTTATCGCCTTCCGGTATGTCCGTCTGCCATAGCTCTATGGCCTTTTTGCGACTACTTGTCGACATGCCGCTACGATCGTTGAATTCGTACTCCGGCTCAATGCAAATGGTGAGTACCGCACCCGGAAATAATTTGTTGACGTATGGTTGGTCAATCCAACCGCCTGCCAAATCAATGCGATAGGGAATGCGGCATTCGGCACGTAGGGCGGTGGTGGAACGAGCGGGTAAGTTGCCATGCGGAATGCGTTTGCTGACGACATATTCGATACCCAGTTTTCGACAGAGTTCTTCCTTGACGGTCGAATGTCCGTCCGTGTTCACAAAGAAAATATCCGGTTGCAGTTTACGCAAGTCCTCCTCGAAATCAAGAATCCCCGAACCGTTATTTATCCATGCCTGCTTGACGGATTTCAGAGCCTGTATCATATAGAGTCGTTCGTTTTCAGAATTGACGGTCTTGCGTGCTTTCAATTCAAAGATGGTTTTGTCCGATCCGATGCCGACGTATAAATCACCGTAGCGTGCGGCTTCTTCGAAAAAGGCCACGTGGCCGCTGTGTAGCATGTCGTAGCATCCGCTTACAAAGACTTTTTTTGTTCTCATGGGTTACGTGTAATATAAACTGTTCCTTCTATATTATATATCGTAGAAAGGTGCGCAAGATATGGGTTTTATAGGAATTGCGCAAATGATTTACACAAAAACGAAGTGGCTGAATACAACGAGCGGCTTTGTTATTTTACTATCATACGCGGGGGTTAAATGTTAATCGTCATTTAATTGAAGAAAAATTTCCGTATTTGATATTTAATGGCTTATCTTTGTGCGGTTTTAATAACCTCCTAAAACAGTAGACAATTAAACTGATATTATTATGAAGATTTCGCACATTGAACACTTGGGCATTGCTGTAAATAGCATTGAAGAAGCCCTCCCGTACTACGAAAATGTATTGGGATTAAAGTGTTACAACATTGAGGTCGTCGAAGACCAAAAGGTTCGTACGGCATTCTTGAAAGTAGGTGAGACGAAGATCGAATTATTGGAGCCGACTTCTCCCGAAAGTACTATCGCTAAATTTATCGAGAACAAAGGACAGGGTATTCATCACCTCGCATTTTGCGTGGAGGATGGGGTTGCTAACGCGTTGGCCGAAGTCGAAGCGGCGGGCTTGCGCTTGATCGACAAAGCACCACGTGGCGGAGCCGAAGGATTGCATATCGCATTCTTGCATCCGAAGTCTACGCAAGGCGTCCTGACCGAACTTTGTGAAGATTGAAACATCCGTTTTACAAATTCTTAAATAATACATTCATGAGTAACCAACTTGAAAAAGTAAAGGAACTGATAGACCTTCGTGCAAAAGCTCGTATCGGAGGAGGTGAAAAAGCTATCGAGAAACAACACGCAAAGGGCAAATATACAGCCCGCGAGCGGATCGCCCAACTGCTGGACGAGGGTAGCTTTGAAGAGATAGATATGTTTGTGGAACATCGTTGTACCAATTTCGGCCAAGAGAAAAAACATTTCTTAGGCGACGGCGTCGTTACGGGATACGGAACGATCGACGGGCGATTGGTATACGTTTTCGCACAAGACTTTACCGTCTTCGGCGGCTCACTGTCGGAAACGATGGCGCAAAAGATTTGTAAAGTAATGGATATGGCCATGAAAATGGGCGCGCCGGTTATCGGTATCAACGATTCGGGCGGTGCGCGTATTCAAGAAGGCGTGAACGCATTGGCCGGTTATTCGGAAATATTTCAGCGCAATATTCTCGCTTCGGGAGTTATTCCGCAAATTTCCGGTATCTTCGGACCTTGTGCCGGCGGTGCCGTTTATTCACCGGCGTTGACCGATTTTACATTGATGACGGAAGGTACTTCTTACATGTTCCTAACCGGCCCGAAGGTCGTAAAGACGGTGACCGGCGAAGACGTTACGCAAGAAGACTTAGGCGGTGCCAGTGTGCATGCATCAAGATCCGGCGTTACGCACTTTACGGCTTCCACGGAGGAAGAAGGTCTGCAAACGATTCGCCGTTTGCTCAGTTACTTGCCGCAAAACAACTTGGAAGAACCGCCGTTGATTACTTGCAATGATCCGATAGACCGCTTGGAAGATTCTTTGAACGAGATCATTCCCGATAGCCCGAATAAACCGTACGATATGTACGAAGTTATTGCGGCGATCGTTGACAACGGAGAATTCTTGGAAGTACAAAAGGATTACGCGAAGAATATCATTGTCGGTTTTGCTCGTTTCAACGGACAGTCGGTAGGCGTGGTAGCCAATCAGCCGAAGTATCTGGCTGGCGTACTCGATTGCAATTCTTCACGCAAGGGCGCACGCTTCGTTCGTTTCTGCGACGCATTCAATATTCCGTTAGTTACATTGGTAGATGTGCCGGGATTCCTTCCGGGCACGGGACAAGAATACAATGCCGTGATATTGCACGGAGCAAAGTTGCTTTATGCGTACGGCGAAGCTACCGTGCCGAAAGTAACGGTTACGCTGCGTAAATCTTATGGCGGTTCGCATATCGTGATGAGCTGCAAGCAACTTCGCGGCGATATGAATTATGCTTGGCCTACCGCTGAAATTGCGGTGATGGGCGGTGCCGGCGCGGTAGAAGTTCTCTACGCGAAGGAAGCCAAAGAAGCTGCCGATCCGGCGGCGTATCTGGCTGAAAAGGAAGCCGAGTACAACAAGCTCTTTTCCAACCCGTATAATGCGGCGAAGTATGGTTATATCGACGACGTGATTGAGCCTCGCAACACGCGCTTCCGCGTTATTCGCGCGCTGCAACAGTTGCAGACCAAGAAGCAAATCAATCCGGCGAAAAAGCACGGAAACATCCCATTGTAGTACTTATCGGAACGACAGTTATGAATATAAAAAGAATCGGGATATTCGTTGCCATACTCCTTTCGGCCGGTGCGTTCGTGCAGGCGCAGCAAGCGTCCAGCCTACGCATCAATGAAATCATGGTAGTCAACGAGACCAATTTCCAAGACGATTATGGGATGCACAATGCTTGGGTTGAACTGTTCAACACGTCTTACGGGACGGTGAACGTGGCCGGTTGTTTCTTGACCGACGACCGCAACAATCCGAAGAAGTATTCTATTCCCAAAGGCGATATATTGACGCAAATCAAACCGCGCCAGCATCTTTTGTTTTGGGCGGACAATCAGCCGTGGCGGGGAACTTTCCATTTGAGCTTTACGTTGGATCCGAATAAAGAGAACTACATCGCTTTATACAATACGGACGGGACGACGCTCATTGACGAAGTAACGATTCCTGCCGGCATGTTGCCCGACCACTCGTGGGCGCGGACATTTGACGGTAAGGACGGTTGGGAAATGCGCGGCACGACGGTATCTTCCAATGAGTATTGGTACGTTACTCCAAGCACGAACAACATCACGTTGGATACGAATGAGAAAATAGAGAAGTTTGAGCGACACGACAGCGTCGGTATCGGCATGACCGTTACCGCGATGGGCGTAGTGTTCACGGCACTTATTCTTTTATACCTCTTTTTTAGAGTGATAGGCGTCATTTCCGTGAAGATGAGTGCGCGCAATGCGATGAAGGCACACGGCATTACCGATATGGAAGAAGCCAAAGAGAAAGGCTTCGGCTCACGTTCGGGCGAAGAGTTTGCCGCCATTGCGATGGCCATGCACGAAATGCAGGAAGACGTACACGATATTGAAGACATGGTATTGACCATTAATAAGGTGAAGCGTACGTACTCGCCGTGGAGTTCCAAGATATATACGTTGACCGAACTCCCCAGAAAATAAACTCCCAATCTCAAAAAATCAATTACCGTTATGAAAGAATATAAGTATAAAATCAACGGAAATCCCTATAACGTGGTCATTAAGGACGTCGAAGGAAATCTTGCCCACGTAGAAGTAAACGGTACGCCTTATAAGGTGGAACTCGATAAACCGGTGAAAACCTCCGCGCCTAAGATCTCGCGTCCGGCAGCTGCCCCGCGTACGGCAACCGGTGCTCCGGTAGTGACGCCGGCGGCTAAGCCCGTCAGAAAAGACTCCGTGAAGTCTCCGCTTCCGGGCGTGATTCTCGAAATCAAAGTCAAGGAAGGCGATACGGTGAAGAAAGGCCAGACGGTTATCATCCTCGAAGCGATGAAGATGGAGAACAATATCAACGCCAACAAAGACGGCAAGGTTGTTTCCATTTGCGTCGGCAAGGGCGATTCCATATTGGAAGGTGCAGACCTCGTAATCATTGAGTAGTATGGGAGAGTTCGTTTCATTTATAGGCGATAACCTGACCACATTCTGGCAGTATACCGGTTTTGCCAACGCGGCATTCGGCAACTTTGTCATGATTCTTGTCGGTATCTGCTTTATCTATTTGGCTATTGCCAAAGAATTCGAGCCGATGCTGCTTATCCCGATCGGTTTTGGTATGTTGGTAGGCAATATTCCCTTCAACTTGGAGGCCGGACTCAAAGTGGGCATCTACGAAGAAGGTTCGGTATTGAATATTCTTTATCAAGGCGTCACGTCCGGCTGGTATCCGCCGCTCATATTCTTGGGCATCGGGGCTATGACCGACTTTTCCGCCCTTATCTCCAATCCGAAACTGATGCTTATCGGTGCTGCGGCGCAATTCGGTATCTTCGGTGCGTACACGATCGCCTTGTGGATGGGCTTCGATCCCAGTCAGGCCGGCGCAATCGGTATTATCGGTGGAGCCGACGGCCCGACGGCAATCTTTTTGTCGTCCAAACTGGCGCCCAATCTCATGGGGGCGATCGCCGTCTCGGCTTATTCCTACATGGCGTTGGTACCTGTGATTCAGCCGCCTATTATGCGCTGGCTGACCGGCAAGAAAGAACGTCTGATCCGCATGAAACCGCCGCGCGCGGTGTCGCATACCGAGAAAGTGATCTTTCCGGTGATCGGTTTGTTGTTGACGGGCTTCCTCGTGCCGTCGGGTCTGCCGCTGTTGGGCATGCTCTTTTTCGGCAACTTGCTCAAAGAAAGCGGCGTGACACGTCGTTTGGCCAATACGGCAGCCAATCCGTTGATCGACGTCATTACGATGTTGTTGGGACTGACGGTGGGCGCATCCACGCAAGCATCGCAATTCCTGACATGGAACTCCGTGAGAATTTTCGCACTCGGTGCTTTCTCGTTTGTCATTGCGACGACGGCCGGCGTCTTGTTCGTGAAGTTCTTCAACCTGTTCCTGAAACAAGGAAATAAGATTAATCCGCTCATCGGCAACGCCGGTGTGTCGGCCGTGCCCGACTCGGCGCGTATTTCACAAGTAGTTGGTTTGGAATACGACTCGACCAATTATCTGTTGATGCACGCCATGGGTCCCAACGTAGCCGGTGTGATCGGTTCGGCCGTAGCCGCCGGTATTTTGCTGGGCTTCTTGGGTTAATATACTATACCATAGAAGGTATAGATACTCGTTAAGATCGTTTTTTAGATTTTTCATGGTATGTAAAAAGCCTGCGATGTGAGTCGCGGGCTTTTTTTTTGTTACTTTTGCGAGCTAATAATTTTCAAATCAGGATTCGTATGAAACAGTTCCTCTATCTTTTCCTCCTTATGACGGTAGCGATTGTCGCTGCCTGCACCTCTTCCGAGAAGTCTACGGTCGGTTCTTCGACCGAGCATCGAGTCTATGCGGCGGGAGCCATGATCGATTCGTTGGGCGTACAGCGCGCCACGCTTTGGGTGAATGGCGTCGCGACCTATTTGTGCGACTCCTCGTCTACGGCTACGGCCTTGTTCGTCACCGATGGCGGCGATGTGTACGTAGCCGGTGGCGTGGTCGAAGGCGAGAACGAAGACATGCGCTCATGGGCGATGCTCTGGAAAAACGGACACGGTACACGCTTGTTCGCCGACGAATCTTTGGCCACAGCCCTGTGGGTGGCCGACGGCCGCGTCTATGTAACCGGTTACCGATTGCGCGACGACAACCCCGAGTCCTTTCTTTGGATGAGCGGAGCTATCCGAAATGCCGGCGAAGAGGGCGCATTGCCCCAGTCTGTCGTCGCTCGTGACAACGAGATCTATATCGGATACAACGGATATACGTATGACGGACAGCCCGTAGCCTCCGTTTGGCAGAACGACGAGTCTCTGTATATCTTCCCCGACGCACAGTTTGCTGCCGTACAAGTGAAGTGAAAATATCCCCGTAAGTTAGTAGAATATCTTAGTCAGTTATTGAAATATCTTAGTCGCTTATTGAAATATCTTAGTCAGTTATGAAAATATCTTCGTAGGTCATGAAAATATCTTCGTAAGATGTTCTTCCAGTGTTGCATGATATGAAAACATTGCATATCTTTGCGACATGGGAAAGAAGGTTATAACATACGGTCATTACTATGAATACAAACAACAACATGCTAACAGACATTAGTGCTGAGCTTGATCTGAAATTTGGAGCACCGGGAACCCCTGAGCGGGCGAAGGCAGAAGAACAAGCCTACGCTTTTTACAGTGGGCAGATTTTGCTTGAAGCAAGGAAAGAGGCGCATGTGACACAAGCCGAACTTGCGAAGAGATTACATACGACGAAATCGTATATTTCGCGTATTGAGAACGGTGGAGTAAGCCCGAGCGTAGCTATGTTCTATCGAATTATCAATGCGTTGGGTATGAGAATTGAAATCTTAAAGCCGATCGGCGTATAGTGACCGAGTAGTCTGGTGAAATTCACGAGACTTTGGGCTTTAATTGGTTATAACGAGCCGCTACACGATGAATCTTTGATTCTTGTGGGCGGCTTGTTTTTGCTACATAAGTTAATTAACCTAAAATAATCATTCAGACGCTAAAATTAAGTGTTATTTTCTAAAATGATATTGTAGAATCGCATACATTTGCATCACATAAGTGAGAAACATAATACGACAAATATCATACCCAAGCAAGTCGGGTACTTGTATGGGGCTAATAACAACTTTAATTAAGTTAATCTTTTTATGAACAGAAAAGGAAAGACACGGACAATGAAAAACAGCAAGTTTCTCTTGTTGGTGGCTGCTGCCGCTTTCTTCGCAGGAAGTGCTCCGCTAGTGGCTAACGATTCCAACTCCCCCGCCGACAACACGGTGCAGGGCGTTCAACAAAACAAAACCATCACGGGTAAGATCGTCGATGCGGCCGGTGAATCCATCATCGGAGCCAACGTCACCCTGAAAGGCGAACCCGGGACCGGTACTATTTCCAATGTAGACGGCGACTTCACGCTCAGCGTCAGGCAAGGGCAGGTGCTCGTCATCTCCTACATCGGTTACGTGACGCAAGAATTCACCGTCGGCGCGGCCTCTTCTTACACCATTACGTTGCAAGAAGACACCGAGATGCTGGACGAAGTGGTGGTGACGGCTATGGGTATCCGCAAGGAAAAGAAAGCCTTGGGCTATGCCGTATCCGACGTCAATGCGACGGAGCTGATGAAGAACAAACAAACGAACGTCATCAACTCGTTGGCAGGTAAGATTCCGGGCGTAAGTATTACACAAGGTAGCGGTGCCGCCGGTTCCGGTGCGAGCATTACGATTCGTGGCGGTAACTCTACGTCGGAAGGTCGTGAGAATCAACCGCTCTTTATAGTTGACGGTGTGATA